>JAQCFG010000026.1 GCA_027618255.1 Cyanobacteriota bacterium | reverse complement strand
CCATGGAAGCCGCTCCTCTCTAAGGTTCTATAATACTCACTCGCTCTACCCCCAGAACCAGAGAAATCATCTAGTACCACTACTAATTTTTTGCCTTCTATATCTTTAATACCATCAAGATTAGAAGTTATTTGTCTTGATGGTATTCCATTGGCTAACGCGTAAGCCATTGTACTAACGCGACCACTGCGACCACCTGGTGCTGACTGCATTTGTCTTGCTTGTGGAATATAGTAGACTATATTTTCTGGCGCGATACCTAATTCTTTTGCTTTAGCTTCTATTCTCTGATTCATTTCCCTAGCTATAATTGCTCTTCTTCTAGCACTTAACACTTGTAACTGTTGGGCTAGTATTTCTCGTGCTGGTGCAGTTCGGTCGGTTTCTCTACTTGGGATTCTACTAAGAGCTCTTTGTATATCTTCAACACTTGGTTCGGTAGCTGCAAAGCGAGCTGCAAGTGTTTCCGGGTCATTATCCCGGTGATCTAGGTCTTGTCTTCTTAAAGTTGTTAAAACAGTTCTATCTCTAGCTTGCCCATCAAAGTTAAAACCTAATGCTTGTAGTTCATTTTTAATATCCTCTCGCAAGCTTCTTTGAATATCTTTGTCTGTAATAGGGGCAGAAAGGTCTGATGACTCTTGTACTTTAGTAACAAGCTCTCTTAATTTAGCTTCAGCACTATCTTGAGTGTATAAATTTACTCCAGAATCCCAGCCTTCTGGAATGATTAATCTAATACTTTGTTTTTGTAAGTTTTCTATGAATAAAGGATCAGCAGCAGCTCTATCACGCAAGGCTTGAAGAGTTGCTTGGTCAACAAGCAAGTAAGGAGTTGTTCCTTCTTGTTTCCTCGCTTTGATCATTGCGTCTAGTGCATTATCGGGATTATCAAAAGCTTTGATTTGCTCTGCTCCTTCTGTAAATCCTTTGCCTGCCATATATTCATAGAGATCAGTCATTGTTCCGTGTGATAAGGAATATAAGACACCGTCATCCTTAAGAAGAGACATGAGCTGTTTATGAGAGGCGACAAGACCTTCTGGGTTTGCAAATTGTGTCATATGAGAAAGTACTCTTTCTGCTAATTCTCTTTCTGCTCCTTCGTACTTACTTAGTATAGCTTCTATATTTTCAGTCTTGATAGCCATTTGTTGGTCAACAACCTGTTGTTGTAGATCTTTAGCATCTAGTTCAGTTTCTCTTCTTACTCGTCCCCTTTCTGCTTGAGAGATATCCGTAAATCTAGAAGCGAGTCCCTGAGCAAGGTCTGATCGCTTAGCTTCTACGAGTCTTTGTGCTAATGCTTCCCTGGCTTTGATGGGGTCTAGCCCTTGTTCTATTGCTCTAGAATTAAATTCTTGGACAAAATCAGCACTAGAAGGAATCGAGCCTAGTTGGTCTATAAATTTAGAGTATGAGGTGTCGCCAGCGTTTTCTTGTCTTGTTATTGATTGCAATCCTGTTAATATGCTAGCTTCACTAAGATCGTGTGGATTTGTCGACTGTATGAAACTTTGTGCTAAGTCAGCTTGATCGTTATCAATTAAGAATTGACTGATCTCATCCCTTGCTTGCCCAGGATCTAATCCCAATTCAGCAGCAGTTCTAGAAAACTCTTCTACAGCAGGACTTGATCCATTACTATCCATTAGTCGCTCCATCAATGCTTCGTATTTTGCTATAGAGCCTGTTGTGGAATCACTGGTGGCAAGATCGTAAGCCTCTAGAGCAAATTCATTTAGTGCGATCTCAGGAATCTCTGGTTCTGTCAAACTACTAGGAGCTGGTTCTGGCGCAATAGTCTCCTCGCTTCTTTTAATGGGTTCTTCAATGATTCTTTGATACTCTGAGCCAGGTGCTCTGTCAGTAAGTATTCTTTGAGTTTCTGTATTGAGTCCAAGCGTATCAATTGCTCCTTGCAGAGGACGGCTAATTTCACCAGTCTCATGTATTTCTGAAGAGATTCTTTCTAGAACATGTTGGGTGAATTTTTCTGCTGAGCCTGGCAGAGTGTTGTCTAGTTGTTGCGCAAAGCCATTGGCAATATCTAAAGCTAAACTATCAGCTTCTGGGTTTTCAGCGACTCTGTAAAGCCCATTAAGCAGAGCCGCCCTTGCTTCTTCTTTTTGAAGACCACTTGTTGCTCTTGCTTCTGCTAGTGCCCCTAATACTTCTTCAGGAGAATTTGTTAATATGGCTCTTTCAACAGCATCACTATAATCATGCTGAGCTTGAGTAAAATTGGAGCCTTGTTTGGCTAGTGCTCTGTCAAGGATATCAGGCTTGCTTGGTGCTGCATGAGCTAGTTTTGCTAGGCCACTATTAGCGCTAGTGCTACTTAAGCCTTCTTCTTCAGTTCTAGCTTTATTTTGTTTGTAATCTTGCTCATAATTTTTTAAATCAGCTTCTGTAATCATTGGATCAAAAGGATTTGATGATGGTCTCAGCTTGGTGTCATTTTGGATTGCATCAAGTACAGTTTGGATTTTAGCTGGGTCTTTAGTTGCTATTGCTTGCGCTAATTTACCCAATGTTGTTCCATAAACATCGTCTTCTAGCTTACTTAATTCCTCGCCTTGTATCTTTGCAACTGTTTTCTTAGCTTCAATCTCAGCACCAAGCTCTTCAAAAGCTCTTCTTGCAATATATTCTTCTTTGGACATTGTTTTAGGATCTGGTACTGTTGCTGCTGAATGTCTGTGCATTTCTTCTAGGTATATTTTTAAAGCAGCGGGGTCCCCCTTTTGGGCTGCATCTATAATGCCTTCACGGAATCGTATAATAGCTTCTCTGTGACCATCTGGATGAACAATGATTTCGGTCTCTGCTTGTACTCCCTCTGGCAAACTAGCCTTAGGATCAACTTTGATTGAGTGGTTTGAGGCTACGGCTCTTTGTTTTGCTCTTTCCATCGCTAGCCTTGGAGCAAGTTCAGGATGTGTTTTAGCAAAACCTGTTATTGCTTCTGGAAACCCTTCTACTAGATCTTGTTTTAGTACTTCAAGTTCTGCCTCGCTAAGTAAGTCTTGTTCTTCTGCCTCTGTGAGTAATTGTTCTGCAAGTTTTTGTTCTGTGCTTGCTGTTGTTTCTGCAATATCAGTAAGTTCAGTTTCTGTTGTTGGGTGAGAAGAGTCTACCGCTGGACTATCTTCAGCTGCTTTGTGGGCGGCATGATTATCGGCATCTATTCTTGCACCAATGGCCCCTGATACTCTACTCGGAACTAAACTAGCAAAGTTAGCAACCATAGCTTGTTCAAACTCTGGAGTTCCAGGGACATAACCCTGAGCAGAAGTTTCTGCAGCGGCAATAGCTATTTGAGTCATCTCTTCTCCTGTGGCTATTGCTGCTTTTGCAAGTGTTGCTTGCCCGCGGCTAAGACTTTGTTTAAGAGCACCACTTGCTGAAGATGAGAGCCCAGAGATATAACCAGAGGCAGCTCCAGAAACCAAGCTTGCTCCTGCTGCAATTGACATTGATTGGAAATCTAATTTCTGTTCTTGAAGTGCTTGGTCAATCTCAGCTTGAGTTTTACCTGATTTTTGCAACTCTGCAATTAATTCTTGTCTTTGAGCAGCTCTACTTGCAATATCATCAACAATCCCTGGTAAAGATCCTACTGCCCCACCACTTGATGAGCCGACAAAAGTTTGTAAGGCTTGACTTGCTCTACTTGACAAGAGCCTAGCTGCTACTCTGCCTCCAAGCCCAACACCAGCTAAGGAGCTGAGAGATCCAAGTGCGGCGGTTTTCGCGTTTGCCCCTATTTGACTTGCAGCATAGTCAAATGATTCTTTAACTGACTTCCCGCTAGCTAGCGATCCACTAAACTCACCTATAAAACCAGCTGCTACTGTTGATCCAGTACCTAAGGCAAAGGCCTTAGTTGCTGCAAGTCCCGTTAGAGGTACTTGACTTGCTCCAGCAGCACCCGCTGATAATAAACTGCCTCCTCCTATGAAGTTAGTTGCGATACCTCCTGTTGCAATTGCTGCTCCAGCCATTAATAAACCATTGCGTGCAGTTTCATAGCTTGCTTGCATTTTTTGCTGCACTTCTTGCCATTGAGCTGGGTCAGTTCTTGCTCTTGCTATAGCAGTATCTGTGTCTTGCAAGTTTTGGGCAAAAGTCTGTAAGTCTTCACTAAGTAGTTTTCTTGCTCCTCTGATATCTCCAGTAGCAAAGAGTTTTGCTGCTTCTTTTTTTGTCTTTGCCATGCTAGTTGTCATCGCTGATAATTTACGAGCATGCGCTCCTTCTGTTTCTGCAATAGCTTCTAACCTTGCACCAAGATGTCTATCGAAGTAATTTGTTACAGGTAATTCAACTATTGGAATTTTTGTAGCTTGCAGTGGCGCTGCTTCTGCCTCACTATCTTGAGCAGCAGTGGCGAGCCTTGAGCTGCGCCTTGTTGTTATCGCTTCAGCATCCTCTGCTATTTGCATTAATTGCTGATAGGCTTTTGTTTCTTGGGCTAGAGTTATTTTTGGTTCTGTGTTGATAAGCCTTTCTAGGTCGTCAGGCTTATTGAACTGAACTAAGCTTTGAAATTCGGTTCTACCGTTTTGTAGTTTTACTATATCAGCATATTTTTCTTGATCAACTAAATCAGTAATATGAGCTTGTAATTGCTGCAGTTGGTCTGTTTCCCGTTCAAGGTCTAGCATTCTTGTTTGGATTTCTCTTTCTTGCCTTAAAAACTCTTCTCGTGTTTCAGCGTTCAAGTTTGGATTAGTAAGCGCCGCTTCTCTTAAGAAATTAGCTTGCAAGCTTAGAGCAGCTATTTGTGTTTTTCCTCTCTCGGACAATATTGCTACTGCTTCACTGTAGGTTTGTGCCCTTCTTTCAGCTGGATGCATAGCAGCAAGTCTTTGCTCTCTTGCTAGTTTTTGTTCTGGACTCAGGTTCGCTACTACCATCGCTTCAGCCTGACTAGGGTCTAATGAACCATCAAAAGCTTCTGTGCGTGAATGAGTTCCACCAGAGAGTACAGCTTTGGCGCCATCATAATCTCCTCTAGCAATTAATAATTGAGCTTCTGCTTGTGCTTGGCTTCGTTTGATTAGTTCTTCTTGTTTTTCTCTACTTTCTTGTAGATTTTTTTCTTCTGCAGCTCTAGTTTGTTGAAGTACTAGTTCTTTATCTGGGATTGATGCTTTAAGAATTTTATATTCACTTGGACCGCCGTTTCTTGCTATTTGTCTAGCGTAGCGTTTATTCATTTCTGCTAGTTTTTGTTTACTTGAATCAAGATCATTTTGTTTAATGGCTGCTCTTTCTTGGTAACTAGCTAATCTGGAGCTAGTACCTGATAATTCATCTTGCCTTTTTTGAATTTCATCTGTGTTTTCGACTAATAGTACGGCAAGTTCTGCTTGTCCTTGTGCAGCAAGCTCAGCTGCTTGCCTATAGCTAGAGATGTCACTTGCTTGGCTTGCTTGAGGTTTAATAGTTTCTTGTTTTAAGAAGGCAAGAGCAGCAGGTCTATTGCCTTGATCTATTAAGTTCTGTGCTCTTCTTTGTATTTCTAGTAGTTGTGCTCTTTCAGTAAGGCTAGCTTCTAAGGATGTCTTTTGTTCTTTTTGGGATCTTTCTGTTCCACCTGCTTGTTTTACTGCAGCTCCAGCATTACCACTCTCTGCAAGTTTGCCGGCAAAAATTTCGTCACCATTATTTGCTTGAGCTATATTTTCAACTTGGGTTTCAAGTCTGTCTTTGAGTTGGCAATGGAGTCTAAATCAATCATCAATTTGCTAAGTTCTTGCTCAGGGTCAGGACTTGTTTGACCGCTTAATAAAGCAGCACGACTAGGACTAGCTGCTGGTCCAAAATTAGGCTCTTCAATAAGAGGATTTTTAAAAGCTTCTGGTTGGGCAGCTTCTTTTGCAGCAGCTTCTTCTTGAGCTTTGCGCGTTGCCTCAGCTGCAGCTTTCTCAGCTTCTATTTCTTCGGTCGATTTTGTTTCTCTAGTAGCACTTGAGCCTAGTGCTTCAACACCTGCGATAAGTCATCACCTCCTCCTCTGGTTTGATATTTATATAAAATCAAACTGGCCTTAAGGGGAAGTTAAGATAATTGGGTGTTTATGGCTAGTAAAACCCTAGGGCAAATGGTTTTTTGAGCTTAGTTTTTGACTTAAGTCAAAAATAATGAGCTAATCCCCTTAAAAGCAAAGTCTAATCATGTAAATAGGCATAATTCATTGATTATAATCAAGATTTTAGGTTGAAATAAGTCTCAAATTACTTGTTAATTGACTTGGACACTTAGTTTGTTAATACCTTGTGTCAATGTTTTTAAGTATATAACAAAATTCTTTTTACTTGGTTTCTCTGCCGAGTAAGCCTTATCTTCGTTTTCAAATAATTGGTTGAATTGTCGAATAAGGCTGTTGTCTAAATCCCTTGTTAGAAACTTAGCCATTTTATCAATTAGTCTGTTCATTTCAATAACAGGTTTGCCTATGCTACGCAAGAATTTGACAATTTGTAAAAAGCTTTTCCCTTCAAAAATATTCTTCATTTCATAAAACGGAACACCGTTCATGATATGGTCTTTGAATTTTTCGAGGAATTTATTTGCTTGTTGGTAAGCGTCTATCTTTAATGGTTGTTTTGCTATGGATTCCACGAGTTCTTTTTTCGTCCAATGGTAGCTATCTCTTATGTCAGCAAGGATACTATCTACAATGTCATATCCTTTGTTTTTTGGGAATTCAGCTTGTGCTGTTCTTTCTAGTTCCATAAGAGTCGTTGCAGCAGCTACTGATCTTTTAAAGTCACTAAATGACAGATTGTTTGGATAGTGTAGTTTACTAAATGTCGTTAGCTGGAAGAATTTCATGTCGTCAAAAGATTTTTGATGATCAGTTATTGATTCAATATTGTCTTGTTTAGATTTGATTGCCCCATCTAAAAAGTCCGTAATGACTCTAATAGGTGCAGAGAGGTATTTAGGGTATAAATCTTACCATAACAGACTAAATTACCAAGGTGCTTCGTAGCTAATTGGGAAGTTTTGAAAATAGGGTTGTAGGCGATCATTAAACAGCTACTTCACTATCCTCAAGACTCTCAACAAAACCAATCGCCATCGTCGCCGCAAGTGACCCGTCAGAAGCCGCTGTGACAGCTTGTTTGAGCGGGGTGTTGCGAATGTCGCCAGCTGCAAAAACACCTGGTAGATTAGTTTCCATTCTTTCGTTGGTGATGACTTTGCCAGCGCCATCTACTTTGAGTTTGCCTTCAAGGTATTGTGTGTTTGGATCAAGTCCGACGTAGATGAATACTCCTTCACAAGGGAAGTCACTAGTTTCACCAGTCTTGCTGTTTTTGAGACTGACAGAAGTTACCCCAAGCATATCGCCGTTGATTTTTTCTACAACGGTATCCCAGATCACATCTGTTTTGGGATTATTCAGAAAACGGTTTTGTAGAATTCTTTCTGCACGCAGTTCATCACGTCTATGAATGAGAGTTACTGATGATGCGTATTTGGTAAGGAAGTTACCTTCTTCTACTGCTGACGAGCCGCCGCCAATAACCGCAAGTTTGCGATCTTTAAAAAACGCTCCATCACAAACTGCACAATAACTTACGCCCTTGCCTGAGAGTTCTTCTTCTCCTGGCACTCCAAGCTTGCGATGCTCAGAGCCGCTTGCAATGATAACGGTCTTGGCTTTGTAAACATTGCCTTCTTTAGTAGTGATGATTTTAGGTTGAGACTTAAGATCTACCTCGGCTACTTCACAATTGGTAACGATGTCACAACCGAAGCGCTTAGTCTGCGCTTCCATCGCGTCTGAGATTTGCGGTCCGGTCATATGATCCATCCCTGGATAGTTTTCAATTTCTTCAGTTACTTGTAGTTGCCCGCCGACGATTCCTTTTTCAAGGATTAGTGTTTTGAGATTCCCGCGAGATGCGTAGAGTCCGGCACCAAGTCCGGCAGGTCCGGCTCCGATGATAAGACAGTCGTAGATTGTTTCAGGCATTGGGGATGATTGTAGCAGTTTAGAAGAGAATTCTATTTTGAAGGAGCTGCATTTATTTTACGTGTTTGATTTTCTGCTAGCTTTGGCAATAACTTATGTATATAAGCAGCAATTTCAGGAAGAGGTTTTCCGGTTTCAGGTTCTTGAAGACTTATTGTACAGTCTTGTGACCAAGAAGATCCAGGTTCTTTGATTTTAAAATGAGCTGTTCGTGCATTAATAGCAGTAAGCTCTATTTTAAAAGTTTTTTCTTGACTCCTGGTCTTTTTACTGATTGTTAGGCGAGTAGAGTCTGCTCTAATGTCATCTAGCTTTGGAGCATATACTAGTTCACCATGTTGAATTACCCTCTGTTGATTATAGTTAAGTTTAGATCCGACTACAAGTTTGGCTGCTTTTAGTTCTGTTGAATCTGTATTGTAACGATCACCACCATATTTAATAGCAGGCCCAGGGCCTTGACTGGGGGTCTTTGTACTAGGTTGTCTTACTTGTCTAACCATAAAGGCTATTATATTATCTTGTGGGACGGGATTGCAATGAATTTAGGGTCTTTTAATATTCAATTAATTGATAAAGATTCTCAATAAGAGATAAAAAGCGCTAAAATTAGGCTTACTAATGAGAATTATTCTCATTAAAACAAGTAATGCAGATTAACGCAGAAGCTAATGCAGTGAAACCCGAAGGGCCAGTCAAGAGCCCTGAGCTTGCTAGTGATGTCGATATAACAAAGGTCGGAACGGTGCAGAGCACTAGTTCCGTTAGTAAAGAGCAAGGGGACTTTGGCAGTAAGTCTAATAGAGATTTGGCAGAATCTTTAATTAAACAAATCAACAAAAGTAGAGAAGATTTTACCGAAAACGTTGCAGCCAAGTTTTCAGTTGCAGAAGTTGTGATGGGTATTGTTTTAACTGCAACTCGTCGCAGGCTTGATGATTTTGCCTACCTTGTTACTTCTTTATTAGAGTATGCAGAAAATGCATTCAATCTTGATTCGCAAGTTAACAAGTTGCCTAAACCAATCAAAGACGCTTTTAGTTTTGTGCTTAATTTAGTTGGCAGAAAAACACCTGATGGGCAAAAAATCTCAGCAGAGAAACTAATACTACACAAAGAAGCGATGATCGGTACTATGAATTTCTTTACTAATATTCCGGTGCTGTTTGCGTCGGTGTTTAGAGGCTTGAGGGCACTGTCTCAGTTTAAGGAAGTTGAGCGTTATGAGCCAAACAACTTTATGGCTAAGTTATTTCTCTATGGCGCGCCGCTACTCAACGCTGCCACCATGTCGGTTTCAGCAGCTGGTAAGATTTCACCAGCTCAAGCAATGAAAGCTATTCTCAACCGCTATAATGTGGATGATAAGTTAAAAGAGAAGACTTTGGATGATGCCAATGCTGGTTTGAATTCAGCTGTTGAAGACAAGTATTGTGGTTTGATGTCAGCTGGTCTGACTTTCACCCCAATCATTGGTAAATTGATTCCTCGTATTGATAGTTTTGTCGAGAATGTTTATGCGGCTTTTATTTCTGGCTTGAGTGTGGTCAATGGCTACAAAGGAATGATCAATGGTTTTCATGAAGAGTCATACACGCCAAGTGCTTTTGAAACAAGAATGGTCAAGCTGTTTGAACCAGCCAAGCAAATGATTTCTAGTCTCCTGGGTACTAAGATACCAAGTTTGAAACAGTTTAATGACTTGATTAAAGAGCCGAGTATGGCGAATATGAAGCAGTTGGCAGGGGCGTTAGATACTGTTGTTGTTTAAGGAATCGCTTTATGCTATGACAAAGAAGTCTTAAGAATTTTTTGTCATGTTTAGAGCTTCCTGCGAAGCCTTCTTCGCCATTTCAATAATACTTAAATTCGCTTTGTACTGTCTTACAGCATCCATCATCTTGAGCATTTCTTGAGCCCCATCTACGTTAGACATTTCTACATTGCCGTCAGCATCAGCAAGTGGATGTCCTGGCATAAAAACTTTGGGTCCTTCTCTTTTGTCGATTACTACTTTGGCAACCATTGCACCTGCTCCTCGATGTTGACCTTTGAGCATCTCGCTGATGCCACCACCGTCCATGCCTGAGAGCATTTCAGAAAAACTTTGACTATCACCTCTTGCAGATAGAACTGCTGATTTGGATTTATAACCTGGTGTAAGAATATTGGCAACGTTCTCAGAGGTGAGTTGCATAGTCTGACGCATTGCGTCCAAACCATTGTGTGCTGTTTTATAAATGTCAAATATACTCATTATCCTGCTCTCCCTGATTGTGTCGCTTCTTCCATGTGTTGGTAGATGTGACCATTAATTCTTGTTAGTAAAACATATTTGAGATGATTCTCGGCCATCTCTGCTAATTCTTTTTCGTAACTTGCTTTAACGCCTTCATCGGTGTGAACGGCATCGCCGATTGCTTTGTCCATTGACTTATGACCGTTGTTTACATCTTTGATTACAGCACCAAAATCTAGATCTTGTCTGATATAACCAGGTGTGTTTACGTTGGTTAGGTTATTGGCAAGAATATGCTGCCTTTCGCCAACTGCGCTGATTAATGTATTTAAAACTCTTTCTTCTCTACTTTGTAACATTTTTACTCCAATAGGGTTCCCTCGAACTCATGTCTTATATATAATCATTTAAAGTTAAGGTCACGTTAAAATACCAAAAAACCTTGTTTTCGTCATCCTGAGGAGCACTTGCGCGACATCAGGATGACGTGTATTTGCTATAATTGCTTTTAATGACCAACCAAAGCCCATGTGAGAGTTTACCAGCCGGTTCAGAAGACATTATAGAGTCTTTAAATCAGCAAATACTTAGTGCCAAAGAGGCTAGTTTATCGATGTCGCTTTTATCGAAGGCCGATAAAAATCTTGCCCTAGAGCTAATGGAAAGAGAATTGAGAGAATCTATTAATCAAATAATAGAAGCAAACCTCAAGGATCTTAATTGCCCTGATAACGCAGATTTAAGCCCGGCGCTCAAGGATAGGCTGATACTTGACTCTGAACGTATTATGGGGATGGCTGCTGGTATCCGCAAAATACTTAATATAGAAGAGCCAATTGGCAAAGTGCTTGATGGTTGGCTGCACCCCAATGGAATGAGAATTACCAAGCTAAGAGTGCCACTTGGAGTTATTGGAATTATTTATGAGGCTCGCCCGAATGTAACTATTGATGCTATCGCACTTGCAATCAAGTCTGGTAATTCAGTTGTATTGCGCGGTTCAAGACAGGCCTGGAATACTAATATTGCAATTATGGCTGTTGTTACTAGAGCATTGAAGCTGACTAAAGTAAACATCAAGGGTATCCAATATCTTAGTGACAAGAGCCGTGAGGGTTGCAAGGTTTTATTACGCGCACAAGGTTTAATTGATCTGGTAATTCCGCGTGGTGGAGAAACTCTTAACAAGTTTGTTACTGACAATTCTTTGATTCCGGTGCTTGGTGCCGGTGGTGGTGTTTGCCATACTTATCTCGATCAATTTGCCGACCCGCAAATAGCAATTGCTATTGCTGTCAATGCCAAGGTTTCAAGACCTAGTGTTTGTAATTCTTGTGAAACAATTTTGGTACATTCTAGTTTCGCTGATAGTTTTTTGCAAGATTTGGTTGATGAACTTGTCGACAATAAGGTGAAAGTGCATGGCGATCAAGCAGTCAAAGCCAAGTGCCCATTTGTGGAGCTTGCTACTGATGAAGATTGGGCTAAAGAATACCTTGATCTCGAGGTTTCAATTAAAGTAGTTGAGGATATTACTGAAGCAATAGAGCATATCAACTTTTATTCGACTGGACATTCAGAAGCGATTGTTACAGAGGATATTAACAACGCTGATTTATTCAAGCGCATGATTAATTCAGCTTGCGTCTATGTCAATGCTAGTACACGATTTACTGATGGTGATGAGTTTGGTTTTGGTGCAGAGATGGGAATTAGCACTCAGAAAATGCACGCACGTGGACCAATTGGTGTTAGAGAACTTTGTTCTTATAAGTACATCATTGAAGGTAACGGTCAAATTAGATAAATGAACAAGATTGGACTTCTTGGTGGATCTTTTGATCCAGTGCATAAGGCGCATATCGAAATAGCTCAAGATGCTATGACCAAGCTTGGTTTAGCTGAGGTTCATTTTATTATTACCAAAGAAGCGCCGCACAAAACAACTGTGCTTAGCCCAGAAAAAAGATATGAGTTATTGTGCATTGCCCTTCAAGATCAAGCAGGATTGATTCCTTCAAGAATAGAACTTGATAGAGCAGGAGTTTCATATAGTTATTTGACTGTTGAGGATTATAAGAAGCAGTATCCTGATACTGAATTATTTTGGATTTTGGGAGAAGATGCTTTTGCTGGATTAGAACAGTGGCAGAACTATGATTATCTAGTTAAGAACCTTGAATTTATGGTGTTTCCTCGGATTGCAATTTCTTCAAGTGAAATAAGAACCAAAATCTCTAATAAAGAAGCAGTTGATGCTTTATTACCAGAAGCTATTCAACAATTAGCTGCAGGGTATTATTCTAAAGCCTAGGCTTTCTGGTGTATTTTAGTCTGCGCTGTTAGCCATCAGCCGTGAACTTAGCAGCAATGGGTATAATTGGATTATGGCAGACGACGAAAAACAAGCAAAATCTAGTGGTGGCAATCCACCCAATATGATTCTCATTATACTTTTCATTTTTGTTGCTGCATTTGGCGGCACTTTTCTTGCGTTTCAATTAGCACCAAAAACAATCACAGTTAATCAAGTGATAGAAGCAGCTCGTGAACCTGGTGAACATGACCACTTGCCGATTCAACCATTGGGTGATTTCGTTGTCAATCTTGCTGATGTTAGCGGTAGTCGCTTTCTTAAAATTTCAATTACTGCAAAGCTTTACTCAGAGGACTTTGAAGGCTACGGCGAACTTGAAGGTGAAGAGAAACATGCGTACCACTTACGTATCGAAGAAGATCTTCATGGAGTTATGCCAGCAATCAAAGATGTTGTGATCACTACTTTGTCTCGCAAGAGCTCAGAAGAAGTAATTGGTTACGAAAGTAAACTAGCTCTTAAAGTAGAACTTAAAGATCACCTGAATGAAGTCATGCATGGTGAGTTTAAGATCTATGATATTTATTTTACAGACTTTATTGTGCAATAGATTTGCTAACGATCTAGGTGATTGAGTTTGGTTCATTTTAGTGTCCAACGACTCTTCGCTTATTAAAAAAACTTAATTGAAAATATGTTTTCAGATAATCTCATCATAACTTAATACTGTTAATTCTCTTTTAGATTCATAGATTCAAAAAAAAGGGGAATTAAAATGAAACGTAATAAAAATAAATATGTGATATTCGGACTGGCTATTGTGATAGCGAGTTTTTCAGTGTTGGGGGTTAGTGCAGAAAATGGTATCACACTGGGAGGTGGTGCGCAGGCAACTGCACCAGGTTCTATTGCGCTTGGTGCTCAGGCTCTAGCTTCAGGGTTTTTCTCATCTGCAATGGGACGTGGTTCAAAAGCTTTAACATGGTCTTCAGTAGCCATTGGGAATCAATCGGTAGCGAATGGCCTTGCAGCTTTTGCTTTTGGTAGAGATGTAATTGCTGAAGCAGATGGTTCAATGGTTCTTGGTTCAGGTTATTCCGATCGAGACAGAAGCACATCACGACAATTCTACAGAGCTGATTTTATTAATAATAAACAGTATAGTTTAGCTGTTGGTTTTAAAAGTGACAAAGCTACTTTATTTGTTGGACCAAGTAATGGTAAGGGTACTACAGGTAAAGTTGGTATCGGTACTGATGAGCCAACAGCTAAATTAGATGTCGCAGGAGCTATTAAGTCAAACTTTTTAGATACTAATGGCATCACTGCAAATTATATTCGTGCTACTGAACATATAGTATCAAAGGGTGATATGGCTGCTCAAACCATTCGTTCAATTGTGCTTTCAGCTATTGATGCGGAGTTTGGGACTGTGCGTCTAACTAAAACTTTGTCAGCACCTAGTATGCAGGGTGAAACGCTTAATGTTAGTTCTGCTGATATAAATAACGTAACGGCATTTAGTGTTGATGTTGATCATGAAATCAACACTCGGCATATTAATGCTAAGACAGCAGATGTTGGATTTTTCACAGGTCGCGGGCTGATGGTTGATGTAGTATCTGTTCAAAAGCAATTGAGAGCGAAAGATATTGAGGCAGATCAAGCTGCTATCTCTGCACTCGGAGCAAAAGAAGCCAAAATTGAAAACTTAATAGCTCACAAAGTTAAGATTGATGATCAATTAAGCTCCAAAGAAGCTTCTACTGAGCATTTGTTTGTTGGTAGTGTTGATCCAATTTTTTTGGATGCTAAATCAACAGCTCTAGTTGCTTTTGAAACAACAGTAGAAGGTGATGTTGAAGAAACCGACGATATCGTTTACTTGAAAAAAGAGATCAAAAAATACGAAGACCTAAAGATATCCAAAAATGCCAGAGACTATGGTAAAAAAGCTAACGGCTTAAAACGCACACTAGAACAACTTATTGCTAAACAAGGCGGTGCTAAGAAAGCTGCTCGAGTTGGTGTTGGTACGAGTAAACCACAACAAACACTTCATATCGCTGGTGCAATGAGATTAGAGCCACTTAAGCAAGCGCCTAAAGAAGCTAGTATGGGTGACATGTATGTTGATCAATCAGGTGCACTTTGTGTATACCTTAACAAGAGTTGGAATTACATTACAGGTGAAGGTAAATGTAATGAATAATTAGCTAACTAATTATTCATCTTAAAAACAGCCCTTAATAGGGCTGTTTTTTTGTTTGGCTGGATGATTGAGGTCAAGACACCTAGACCATTTGATCGAGATTTTTATTTATAACCAAGGGAATGATAACGATAAGGACTCTTCGGTCCTGTCACTACTTATGTACAATACTGGATCCAATACGCCAAATAAACGTCAAAGGGAAGATGCTGCTCTGCCTTTGATCGTTCGTGAAAAAGCAAAGAAAATCAAGGGTTACAATTTTAAGAACCCGGATAAATTCAGTAAAGATCATCTGAAGATTCTTGCTAATATCCATGAACATTTTTGTAGACAAGTTACTTTGTCAATGAACTCAACTTTGAGAATGCCAATAGAGTTTTCTGTAGCTAACGTGCAGCAGCTTACCTATGGTGACTTTATTGATTCAATGCCTGAGGATTTGCTAACAGGCGTGCTTAGTATGTATCCTTTGGTTACGCAGTTTTGTTTTGGAATAGAACGACATCTTATTGGTGCCATGATGGATCGACTACTTGGTGGTATGGGAGTCTCAACTATTAGTAATGATGAGCTTACAGATGTTGAGATTGGAATTATTAAAGATACTATTCGTCGCATTTTGCAATTCTTGCCAGAAGGCTGGCAGGCAATGGTTCCTGCAACTGATGAAGTAGAACTAGTTGCTCTTGAAAATAGTCCTCAGGCTGCACAAATTGCTTCTCATTCTGATATTGTTGCACTTGTAACTATCAATGTAGAAATTGGTCAGGATCTTGGTTTGATGAGTCTGTGCTTGCCTTATGCAGCACTAGAAGACATCATCATGACTTTAAGTCGTCAATCAAGCTATCGCCATGACAAGTTTGCAGTTGAAAACTCTAAGGAGTTTTTGATTGGTAAATTATCCGCTAGTCCCTTACCACTCAAGATTGTTCTTGGTAGAGGTGAACTGGATCTTCACGATGTGATGGGTCTTGAAGTTGGTGATGTAATTAAATTAAACACAGGACTCTCTGAAAAGTCAGAGATCTGGATCGGTGACGAGCTCAAGTTTATGGGTAGACCTGGTCAGATTAATAACAACTTCTCTGTGGCCTTGGCTGAAGAATACCGCCCAGACTAGAAATTGGTCCATAAATCTCCAATCATTGCGTTACTTTAGTCTAAATCTAACTAGCTGCCTTCGCGCGCTCGTGTGCCAAAAAATCCATTTGACCTCTCAAGCTGTTTCCCACAGTTTCAATTAGATGCTCTGATTCGTTTCTTCTAGTAGCTTTGAAACTAGCACAACCAGCTTTGTTTTCTAAGATCCAGTCGCGAGCAAATTTGCCTTGTTGAATATCAGTAAGAACATCTTTCATTCTTGCTTTAACGCCAGCGTCAATGACTCTAGGTCCTGAAACATAGTCACCGTACTCAGCGGTGTTAGAAATACTATCTCTCATTTTTGCAAGACCGCCTTCGTAAATCAGGTCAACGATTAGTTTCACTTCATGAAGACATTCAAAGTAAGCCATCTCTTCTGAGTAACCAGCTTCCGTAAGTGTTTCAAAACCAGCTTTGATAAGTTGCGAAAGTCCACCACAAAGAACGGCTTGCTCACCAAATAAATCAGTCTCAGTTTCTTCACGGAAATTAGTTTCAAAAACTCCAGCGCGAGTTCCGCCAACCGCTTTGGCATAACTAAGAGCTAAGTCTTTTGCTTTGCCACTTATGTTTTGGTGAACTGCAATTAAAGCAGGAACACCAAAGCCTTGCTGGAAAACAATACGTACTCTATGACCAGGTCCTTTAGGAGCGATCATTATTACGTCCACATTTGTCGGTGCCACGATTTGGTTAAAGTGAATAGAGAATCCATGAGCTACAGCTAGTGTTTTGCCTGCTGTTAGGTGAGGCTTGATCTCAGCGTTGTAAACATCAGCGTGTTTTTCGTCTGGTAATAAAATCATTATCAAATCAGCTTCCTGAGCAGCTTGTGCAACGCTAGTTACTTTGAGCCCATCTGCTTCAGCCTTGGCTTTTGATGGTGATCCTTCGTATAGACCTATGCGTACATCGACTCCGCTATCCTTAAGATTGAGCGCATGGGCATGCCCTTGCGAGCCGTAGCCAATAACAGCTACTTTCTTGCCTTGAATTAAGCCAAGATCTGCGTCTATTTCATAATATACTTTAGTCATGGAAGCTAATTATAGCAAGGCATTCGGGATAAACTTGATGTTTTCATCTTCAGAGCCTAAATTAAACTTATTTCTTAATAAGTAAATGCCGACACCGCTTGGCAAAGTTCCATAATTATTCTTGTAAAGATCTGCAATAAAGGCATAGGCCTCTTCGTCTGTTTGTATCTCTTCTATAGTCAGAATATCCTCTTCTTCGATAGATTCAATAAAATTATTAACTATAGATTCTGACAAATACATTGTAATACATATTATGCCCAGGATCACCAGAAATTATCTAGAATAGTGATTTCGGTTGATTTTGGCTTGAATAGAGATCTTTTTTAGCGCAACATCATATTAATCGCCTGAGAAATAGGCGGCATATAAGTATATTTGCCTCTCAATGTCCAGATTACTGCATAAAGAGCAATGAAAGGGATTAGCATTGAATAGATATTTATAAGCCAGTTATTAAATGATTGCAGCATGGTTACGCTGTTTGCAAAAATCACCATCATACTAAGTAAGGTGCAAGTGAAGTTGATTAAGGCTGTTAGTAGTTGAGGTAAAAAAGCCATTAGCATATTAAAAAGAATGGCTTGATAACAATGATACTTGATGAAATCACGCATATGCTTTTTTTGGACATTGACTATGACAAGCCAAATAATTGGTACCCAACTAATCAAAGGAATAAAGTGCGCTGTATAAAACGAAGCGCATATTAGTTTGTCTCTCATTTTTGGTTGATTGCCGTAAGACATAGTTTATTTATTATAGCGCGTCACACTTCGTGCTTGCAATGACGGCGTCATAATCTAGATCATTGTATTCTACTGTTTCACGCAAGTTTTTGAGTTTGAATTTGCCGCTATTGCGCTCGTCTTCCATATAAAACAAAGCCCAGTCATAAGAGCGCTTGATGGCTCTTTCTAGTTGTTTGTTGAATTTACTTGAGTTGTAATCATAATCAATAGTGATGGAGTTATCGGTATCTTGTCGCAACTTCGTAGCCAGAATTTGTGCGTCCATCGCTGAATCTGAAATAATATAAAGACCACCAGTTTCTGCTTTGTTTTCAATTAAAGATGCCAGTCTCTCTAGTCCAAGTGCCCAGCCCACTGCTGGACTTTCCTGCCCGCCAAGCTCTTTGACTAGCTTGTCGTAGCGACCACCAGCAAGCACGGTGTTTTGACCAGCTAATTCTTTACTGCTAGTTTTAATTTCAAAAACTGCGTGAGAATAATAATCCAAGCCTCTAACAAGTTTGGGATCAATGACATATTTGATTTCTAGTTTATCCAAACCTTGAAGCATCGCTGTCCAAATCTCTTTAGACTCGTCATCCAAGTAGTCTTGAATACTCGGAGCATTTTTGTAAAGCTCTTGATCAGCTTCTTGCTTGCAATCAAGCGCCCGTAAAGGGTTTTGCTGATAGCGTCTTTGACAATCCTCACACACATCATTTTGCAAGTCAGCTAGAAAATCTTTGAGCGCTTTGGTGTAGATTTCTCTAGATGCTTGATTACCTAGTGAGTTGATATACAAAGTCAAATCGTTTAAACCAAGATTGCTCAGTAGTTGCATGCCAACTTGGATGATTTCCAAATCTATATAAGGCGGCTTGGAGCCGATTGCTTCAATACCGATTTGATGAAACTGTCTATAGCGCCCGGTTTGCGGTCTTTCATAACGAAACATTGGACCTCGATACCAAAGTTTTTGTGGCTTGGGCGCTCTTTCTAAACTATGTTCGTTATAGGCTCTGACGATAGCGGCGGTCGCTTCAGGTCTTAGAGTCAGTGATCTATCACTTTTGTCTGTGAAGCTATACATCTCTTTATTGACAATATCGCTATCCTCTCCAACAGCCCTAGAGAAGAGTTCTGTTGATTCAAAGATAGGAGTACGAATTTCATTAAAACCGGCGGCAGCAAAGACCCTGATAGCCTCTGCTTCTATTTTTTGCCACAGTTTTGAATCCTCGGCGAGTATATCTTGGGTACCACGTGGCGCTTTGAGCTTTGACATTTATTCTTGTGGGATTGAAGTATAAGCAAGTAGAGTGAAGTTAACGTTGAGACTCGTTTCTTTGGCAGCTGCTAGAGGGTCATTGTTACGCTTCTTGCTAAATCTTTTATCCTCTCCTCTACCAGAAGCTGCGACACCTTTGGCAATAATCAAATCAGAAATTTCTACAGCGCGATAGTAAGTGATGGTGTCTCTAAAAAATCTACTGTAATCTTCGAAACGACCTGATGAATCAATATTGATAACGGTCTTGAGTACCTTGGCATGCATCTCTTCAAGGTTCATGGCACCGGCACGGCGATTACGTTTTTTGTCGCGAGCGGTAATGTCCCTACCGGTCATTGTTACTGGTACGGCATCCTTTGGCAGAAAGCTGATAATTTCGATATTGTTTTTCTTGGCTAGAGTTTCAATATCTCTAATCAAAAAACCACGTTTTTCAGTTTCAGGTATTTGAGCTTTGACGGTGCTAATCTCTAGTTTGAGTGCGTTAACAGCCTCTTCTATTGCTATGATTTTCTCATCATCAACTTGAGGATTACGTAGTTCTTTCTGGAAATTGCTTATTTTAGTTTTGAGCTCTTTGTGAGCAACTTGGCTTGGTTTAAGCAAGAAGAAATAAGTGCAAATCACAACGATTACACTAAAGACGGCAATAATATTCTTTTCTCGTTCTTGAAGTTCCACCAGATAGCATTATATAACGAATCTGATATTTAGGACGCACTGAAAAGGGCAAAGATCTCAACCTTTCTCTGACACGTGCTCGGCACCTTTTTTTATGACCCGACTAGACAAACTTCGTTTTTAGTGGGCCTTTAACCTAGTCTTAATAATGATTGCTTATTATTGGATCGAGGGCAATTATGAGTCTACAAGGTTCCAAGATCCCAATAGAAGCAAGAATCGATCAATTAATGAATCGAATAGATACAGTTGGGCCTGCAGCTATTGAGACTTCTACTCAAGCTACTAATCCACAAACTCAAGATTTTAGAGCACTGATCGCGATGATGGAGTCGTCTATGTACGATGAATCTTTTGGAGGCGATAAATCCAAATCGGATAATTCGATGAGCATGATGTCGCAAAATCCGCTGATGACAAAATATATGCAAGGTTTTAATCAACCAACTATGAATTTTCAAGCGAGCCAAAATGAGACAATGGTCTTTCCTCTTAAAGGAAGAATTTCTAGTGACTATGGTGAGCGTAGTCATCCAATTTCTGGTCATTCGCATTTTCATAATGGAATTGATATTGCCGCTCAGCAAGGCGCTGCAATTCGCATGCCATACTCTGGAAGAGTTGCTTATGTCGGCAAGGTTGCTGGCTTCGGTGATAACACAGTAATCGTGGCTCACGACAATCAAGTACAAGCCGATGGTAAGATTCTGTATTCTGTTTTTGGACATAACGACAATGTTTTTGTTCAAGCAGGCGAGCATGTTAGCCAGGGCGAGATTTTTGCAACAGTAGGTAACGAAGGTAATTCAACCGGTCCTCACTTGCACTGGGAAACGAGAGTCGCTCCTCAGGGAATTGCAGCTCTTGATGTTTTTAAAGATCAGTTGTCTATGACTGTTAATCCAATGAATTTAGCTTAGTAGCCATTCGATTAAAACAACAAAAGATTTTTGTTTGATTTGATCCTTTTATATCAGGGCAATATGCCCTAATTTGCTTTGCGATATCAAAAAATCTAACGACAAGCTTTGTATAGAACAGGAGAGTTGGGAAATGTTTGCTTTAACTAGTTATGCTAGCTTTGCGCGTATATTACCGCGACTGTTCAAATCAAGGCAGGCGATGACAACAGCGCTAGTCAAAAAATCGCCTTGCGTAAAATCAAAAGGGTTTAGTTTTGCTGGTATTTGCTCCAGTTTTATTGCTACTCTCAGAACGATAGCTAAACCCCTTTTGTTTTTCCCTCCAATAGCTGCTTTACTGGCTTGGCACAAGTCACGTGGCGGTGACGAGATTCAAGAATTGGATTCAAGATTATCAGAGAAACAAAGTCCGCAAGAACTAAGCAAGCAACATCAAGCTCTAGAGAAAGAAGGTTTGTATCAGTTTTATCCAGCCAAGGGTGAAGGCAAAAAGCCATTAGTGATTGTTAGTCTTGGAACCATGCAGGATTTTGATGATCCAGATGCTGGTTTAATGCAAGTCGTTGAGCATATTAGCAAGAATCATGATGCGCATTTATTGGTGCTCAAGGCTCCTCATGCTTATGATTCTATGAAACATCTCGTTGGTTTAAAAACTGATGCTCGTTCAACAACTAGTGTGCGTAGTCATAGTAATGCAGAGTTGATCAAAGATGTTGTTGAGGGCAAGGGAGCTTTTGCAGATGTCAAGGTAGATTCTGTTTGTCCAATTTCTTATAGTTGGGGTGCTGGCATGATCTGCAAGATGCGCACACAAGGTTTATTTGAGAACTTACGTATTCCAATTAAAAGCACAGTAACAATTGATGCAATTCAATCAGGTCTTGAAAACCTGGGAGAAGGGCTTGATCATATTTGTGCCGGTGATGAACCTAATATGCATTTTTATCAGTCAGAGCCTAGCTTTGGCTTGAATGGTAAGCATGTCAAAGATGCTTGTGTAAAAAATGATCAGGTTTATTGTGTAGAGAATTCAACTCATGACAAATTGGATAATGATCCTTGGGTTATTAGCAAGGTTTGTCAGTTTATGGATGAGGTCATCACCGGCAAACAAGCTAATAAAGCTTGCGCCCGATGAGATATTTGCGATTTGATTTCATCGCTTAATTCTGCCACTGTTTGATTTGGATACTCATCTGGAATTACTATTGGATCATAACCAAAACCATTTTTGCCGCGAGGAGCGTGTGTGATAGTGCCTGTCCAGTATTGCTCAGTTTCAAAAACAAGTTTGCCTTGAGAATTTAATAAAGTGATATGGCAAACGAAACGACATTTGCGATTGGGATTATCGCCAAGTTCTGTCAGTAAGCCAGTAAGACCATTGTTTCTCAGGTAGCGGGCGGAATAAATTCCTGGTCTGCCATCAAGTGCTTCAATTTCAATGCCAGAATCATCGGACATGACGAAGGGATTAGGGAGAAGGGAAGAGGGTGTGGGGTTTTCGGAAAGTATTTTGACAGCTGCTTGCGCTTTGATCATGGCATTTTCTTGAAAGCTAGAACCTGTTTCTTCTGGATCGAAGACAATATCTGGGCAGCATTCTTTGATGGTAGTGAATTTGATATCCAAGGGGGCTTGGCTAGTAAGTATAATAGAATTGAATTCTTTGACTTTGCCTTGATTTGAGCTTGCGATTATGATTACCATGATTAACTACAAAATATCATAGCGCGAACTCTCAATTCATAGATCTTCGGTGGCAGTTTGAGCTAGAATTATAGACCTTATGTTTCGCACCATTAGACGAGAAATAGAGAACGTAAAGCAAAAAGATCCTGCTTGCCAGAATTGTTTTGGTATCTTGCTTTATTACCCTGGTTTTCAAGCGGTGCTGGCGCATCGTTTCTTGCATTGGTTATGGAATCTTGATCTAGGAGTTTTAAAACCAGTCTCTGGTTTTTTTGCAAGATGGTTTCAATATATGATCAAAATCATTACAGGAATCGAGATTCATCCCGGGGCGCAGATTGGAGACAATTTTTTTATTGATCATGGTTCAGGAGTTGTAATTGGTGAGACCACGATTATTGGTAATCATGTCACTCTTTATCAAGGAGTTACGCTTGGTGGTGTTTCAACCAAAAAAGAAAAACGCCATCCGACGCTTGGCAACAATATTATTATCGGAGCTGGAGCTAAGGTCTTGGGCAATATTGAAATTGGTGATTATGTACAGGTTGGTGCCAACGCTGTGGTACTCAAAGATGTACCTTCCAATAGCACTGTTGTTGGTATCCCTGGACGTATTATTAAAATGGACGGCGATCTTAAACAGGCTATCGACAACCTTGAGCATAACAATAGCCCAGATTATATCGGGATTACTTTAGAGAAAATGCAGGCGCGGATTGAGGAGTTGGAAGCCCGATTAACCAAGAATTAGCAAAGCTATTTTGCACAAGTGATGCAACGACGTGTGAGACTGTTGAAATTTCGTTGAGTTGCCCATTTTGATCTTCCACATAAATTGCTTTACTAAAATCATTCACTTCGTTTGGATTATAGAAGCTATAAGGGTTTGAGGCGATAGTGATATTGTCAAGGTAGTAATCAGGATCAAGATTGAGTTTTCTTAGCTCGGCGGATTTGGTTTTAATTAACTCATCCATTTCTTCTTTATCTTTAACTTTGATTGATTTAAATAGTTTGCGTTCGAGGAATCGTTTAGAAAGGTCTTTGAGTATGATGTCTTTTTCTTTGGCCCAGTGTTTGATGTGATGAATGATTGTAGTGTCATCGATTTCAAGAAATTCTTGGACAGTCATTTGCTCTGGCGTTAGCAACCATTTATACAGAGATTCTTCAATATAGGCGATGCGTTTATGTTTGCTAAGAATCATTGCTCGTTTTAATAATTTATTGAAAAACGAATCAGAAGCCAGGCATTTTTTGTGTTGATAGACTTGCATGTACATTGAGTATCTAGCATAGAGGTAATCCTCAACAGCCAGCATGCCCTTTTCGCCACCAACTACAAGGCAGTCCTGCTTTAGGTTTGCTTTAATACTGCCGATGACTCTATTGAGATCAAAATGTCCGTAGGCTGTGCCGCTATAAAAACTATCTCTAAGCAAGTAGTCAAATCTATCAGAGTCAAGTTGGCTACTTACAATATTGCAGATGAATTTAGTTGGATAGCTTTTGTTTAAGACAGAAACTATTTTACTAGCTAGTCCCTCTTGATACTGTTCTAGTTTTTGCTGAACTTGAGTACTTGGATCTTGAATTATTAGAGCGGTCCATTTTTCATGTTTGACATTACTGACCTTCTCGCAACTGTGGCTGAAAGGCCCATGCCCAATGTCGTGCAAGAGAGCTGCACAAAGCACGAGCGTATAATATTCTTTTTGAATATCTGGATCAAGATTGAGATCTTGTGAGATTTTATTAAACATCATCCGTGCTACGTGCATCGCTCCAAGCGAATGCCCAAACCGACTTGCTTCTGCGCCATGAAAAGTAAACCAACCTGTGCCAAGTTGTCTAATCCAACGTAGTCTTTGGAATTCTCGAGTGTCGATTAAATCAATAATGAGCTGCTCGACAGCCGATGAACTATCAAGGCTAATTTCTTGGTGTATTGGATCTCGATAGGTGCGGCTCATATCTTAATGGTAACTCAAAGATATCAAGATCATTAATATCTTCTAAGAAAATCTTTGTTCTATCATAACCGTCAGTTAACAAAGTTTTGTTACATAGTATTTATACTTTAGGAAGGACCTGTCCAGATTCTACTTAAAGTGCTTGTGTAGGACTAGTATTTCCAAGACCGCTACGATTTTAAAGTATAAGTCGGTCTTGGTCTAGTCTTTTTTTGCTTGGATACGTGACCAAGCGAATTTTTTGATAGATTAGCAGGATTTAATAAATCTCTTGGCGTTTTGTGTAATTTTTCTTTATATTTTTGTTATAATCCTTATATCACGTATCATTATTAGCGTTTCAGGGTAGGAGTTGTTTCTACTCGAGTGTTTCAGGGAACAATAGTTTAAGGTCAGGTTAATGGCCATTGAACAAAAGGTCGAATATTTTGAAATTAGTTGTCAAAAATATATCAATAGATACTTTGTAGCAATAGATAGGAGAACCTGAATGTCATCAATACACGGAATGTTTCTTAAACTAGCAGGCTTAGATCGACAAGCTCAGGCTGGAAGAGGTAAGAATGCTGCTACCAATAGCCCTTTAGCAATTCATCATCAAGCATCTACTGGTAGATCAACAGATCCAGTTAGTAGAAATGGAGATTTAGGACGTACTCTTGCTCATGCTCATGCACATCACATTAACCCTAAGGGAAATAAATTAACAGCTACAGGCCCAGGATCTGATTTGACTAATATCAGTCGCGCTTTAAAACAAAGTACTCGTCTTTCCTAAAATTTTACAACAGGACTCATAGTTTACTCCAAGCCCCTTTTTAGGGGCTTTCGTTTGTCAATTCTTAACTTCTATTTGCTTTATATAGGAGGAGAAGAGAATTTTTATGGTAATAAATAGAGTTGGTACAGGTGGAATTGATAATGGCGATGCTGCCAAAGGGCCTGGTAAGGCTCAAGAGCCTGCTGTATCAGCATTTAACTTAGAGGCACAAGTTATTCCTTCTGATATTGCTGCTGGTCAAGCTGGTCAAGCAAGAGTTTCAAACAATGACAGTAATGAAGTTGATGTAGAAGGAGTTGGTCGCATTCAGCTTAATGATCAACTGAAAGAAGCTTTCGAGAAAAATATAATACGGGCACTTAGGAATCAAGAGCAGGTTATGATAAATACGGTTGAAGTATTTGGAGGCTCTAATCCTACATTACGAGGTGCTGTAACATCTGCTTTACTATCAATCTAATCCTCTTTATAATATTTTTTATTAACTAATTCATCAGGTAAATACTGCTGTTCAACATGCTTGCCTGGATAATCATGAGGGTATTTGTATTGAGTTACAGGATTGACTTTGACATTTGACTTTTTGCGAAAGCCCATCTCACTTTCA
>JAQCFG010000025.1 GCA_027618255.1 Cyanobacteriota bacterium | reverse complement strand
GAGTTGAGTTTTTTAATCCTGCTTTTGATGTGACGCCGAGTGGGTTGATTGAAAAGATTTTTACGGAAGAGGGGTAAGGGGTATGAGTTCAAGTTTACCGCCAGGAGGAGAATCTCCTTGGACAAATAGAGTGGAATATTGGGATTTCTCAAATAATCCTGGCTCCAGATCAGCGTCCACTATTCGCAGGGAAAGAGAAAAAGTCAGAGAGTACTTTAAGGTCTACGACAAAGCTCTTGGGGAATATAGCAACAAGGTCACAGCTGCTGTTGAGCAAATAAATATGAATGGTACTTGGTGGCATGATTTGAAAAATAAAGTGTTGGAGTATTTTACTGCAATAAATGAATACTTAGAGGGGCGTTTTCCTCTAGAGGCCTTGATAGCGAAGTCTGATATTGCAAGAGTTTCAACTGTTGCATTAAATGACCCTCTTGCTTTGAGGGAGCAGGCTTTGTTTAAAGAGAAAATGGAACGTGTATTAGGTTCTGATAATGAAGCTTTGACGAAAGCTGAGTTGATTGAGATATTGCTTGCAATTATGCAAGAGCAATATCGCCGTAATTAAACCAAAGCAGTCTCTAGCAAGGAAGTCGCAGTCATTTCTTTTGGTTTCTCCAGATCTAAGTAGTCGCAAATTGTTGGAGCGATATTAGCCAGTGCAAGACTGTTATAGAGGTCATTGGGATCAGAGTGAGCAGGGCGTAGTTTGATTTCTTGTTTTGAATTAATTATTACAAATGGCACTGGGTTAGTACTGTGTGCGGTGCGCACTTCACCATCATCCTGGCACATCTGGTCAGCATTGCCGTGGTCGGCAGTGAGCATGATTACATAGTCCTCTTCTTTGGCTTTGGCTACCACTTGCTCAAGGGATTTATCGATGGCACTAAGTGCTTTGAGCACAGCATCCCAGTTGCCGGTGTGTCCTACCATGTCAGGGTTTGCAAAGTTGCAGACGATTAGTTTGTAGTCTTTGTCTTTATTGGACATTGCTTCAAGCAAGCCCGCTGTTACTCCCGACAAACTCATTTCTGGTTGCAAGTCATAAGTTGCTACTTTGGGGCTTGGTATTAACAAGCGGTCTTCGTTTTCAAATGGCTGCTTGCGGCGTGAATTGAAAAAGCTCGTTACGTGATTGAATTTCTCTGTTTCGGCAATGCGGAATTGATTCATTCCAGATTTTGAAACTAGCTCACCAAGGTTCATTGAAAACTCTTGCTTTGGTAGTGTGTCTTCGGTAAAAGCAATTGGCAGTGATGGCTCAATTCCATAATCTGCAAAACAAAGGTAGTGTAGATTCTTTAAGCCTGATTTGTGGGCAATCTCATGAGAGATTTGTTTTGCTCTGTCTGGACGGAAATTGAAAAATATCACAGAATCATTGTCTTCAATTAAGCCATCACTGTTGATGATTGTTGGAAAAATAAACTCATCAGAGTTGCCTGTTGGATTCTTGCCATCTTGGGCAAGTTGGTAACCGTCGGTGATTGCTTGACTGGCGCTTGTTGATTTTTGTCCTTGTCCTTTGATCACAGCATCTGTGTATTTTTTGATACGGTTTTGGTTATTGTCTCTATCCATTGCCCAGTAGCGTCCAGAGACCGTGGCTATATTCACTTTGTCTTGAAAGCGGCGCATTAGATGCTCGGCAACATAAGGAGGATCATCACGTCCGTCACTAATTGCGTGTAAATAGCTTTGTTTTTTACTGAGCCCTTTGCGTTTAGCAAAGTCAATCAATGCATCGAGGTGACCGAGATGAGCATGAACATCACCCTCAGAGATTAATCCCATGAAATGAATTTTGGAATTGTTGCTTTTGGCATGGCTAAAGGCTGCGTCAAGTGCTTGGTTTTCAAAAAACTCTCCGCTTCTTACCATGTCAGAAATCAGTGTGAGTTTTTGTTTGTTGATCCTGCCGGCGCCAATGTTTTCGTGCCCCACTTCTGAGTTGCCCATAATACCTTCTGGCAAGCCAACGTAAGTACTACTTGCATTAAGCAAAGTGTACGGGTATTGCTGAACTAATGAATCATAGAATGGCGTTTGAGCTGCTTCGATTGCATTAGCTTTGCTGCCTGGATTGTAACCCCAGCCATCTAAAATTAGTAATAAAACTTTTTGCATTGTGCTAATTCTATCATGGCATTGAGATAGATATATGCATACACAATCTTGGACCCCTTCTTACCATTAATCTAAAAACATAGTCAAAACAATTTCTCCAAAAAGCTTGTGTTAGCAAAGTGAGTATAACCCAGCTTCGTAGAAGCTGCTGATTTTGCAAAATAGCTTTTTGCAAAATTTGTTTTGACTATGCTTGCTGTTCTTAAGGACACGCTGAAAAACGAAGTTCTTCTTGTAGGGTCCAGGATAAAGGTTCTGTCCAGTAAAACACGTGACAGATAAGGATTGAGACTTTGCATTTTTCGGTGCACCCCTAAGTAGTTACTTTGATGATGGTTTACTGAAATATGCCTCAAAGATTTTCTTTGCTACAGGCGCTGCGACAGTACCACCATGTCCACCACCTTCTAAAAAAACTACTATTGCAATCTCTGGATCTTTGGCTGGTGCATAAGCAGCAAACCAACCATGGGTTGAATGGTCGTAGCCTCTCACTTCTGCTGACCCGGTTTTACCGGCTACTTCTATTTCTTTGAGCCTTGATGCTTGACCTGTACCAGTGGTGATACATTTCTTTAAGCCCATTTCAACAATATTGTAACTTTCTTCTGAGATGCCATCTATATCTAGCAAGACTTCTTTGTCTTTATTTTTAATTAAATGTGGTTGAGGTAAGAGTCCCTTGTTTGCAATACCTGAAATCAACCTAGCAGCTTGAATTGGGCTGAGCATTAAAAAACTTTGCCCAATAGCAAAGTGTAAAGTGTTGCCAGGGAACCATTGTTCTTTGAGTTTTTTCTTCTTCCATTCTGGACTTGGTAAGATACCTTGACTTTCGCCAAGTAATTCAATTCCGGTTACCTGTCCTGCTCCAAATTTGCTACCAATATTTGAGATCCATTCTGCTTTCATTCGTTTAGCTATTTGATAGAAGTAAGTATTGCGAGACCATTCCAGTGCGTCTATTAAATTCATTTGTCCTTCTTTACTTGTCCAGTCCCCAAATTGAAAACCTGCATAATTTATACTGCCACCTACTTTGAGGTATTCATTGATATTGACGACCCCATGCTCAAGTGCCGCAATTGCAGTAATTGGTTTCCAAATACTACCAGGAGTATAAGCAGAGATTGCTTTATTGAGGAAGGCTTTACTGTTGAGTAGTGATTGATAAAGTTTAAATGGAACTGGTTTAGTAAAAATATTGGGGTCAAAACTTGGACTGCTAACTAAACAATAAATCTCTCCGTTGCGAGGATTAATTGCAACAGCTGCTCCTTGTTTACCTTCAAGTGCTTCAATCGCGATTTTTTGTAATCCTATATCTATTGTTAAGTGGAGATTTTCACCTTTGATAGCTGGTTTGATGACACGTTTATCACGAGAGTCAGTAATCAAGCTTTTGCCGTAACGGTCGACAACTACTCTTGCTTCACCTTTGGTTCCTTGTAATTCTTGATCAAAAACTTTTTCAAGTCCTTCCTTACCAACAATGTCACCAAGTCCTAATCCACGTGAACGAGCTTCTTTGAGTTCTTGACTATTGATTTGTCCTACATAGCCTAAGACGTGAGCTGCTATTTCTTTGTGTGGGTAATAGCGTGTAGCTTGTTTTTCAACAGCGATCCCAGGTAAGTAGTTTTGATTTTCGTAAATCTTAATTGCTGATTCGATACTAATGTCATTGTCTAAAGTAATTGGTAATGGAGTACTAGGGTCCATCTTTAAAAAGATATCAAGTAATTCTTGGTAATCGATTTCAATAAAATTGGAGAGGATTTTGGCAACTGCTTCTTTGTCTTGGAGGGCGGCTGGAAATACAATGACACTAAGTGATTGTTTACTCGTTGCTAATATTTCACCGTGTCTATCGTATATGATGCCTCTTGGGGCTCTGGTGATTGCCGTTCTACTAGTGTTGTTTTTTGCGAGTGTTTTATATTTTTGATAATCAAGAATTTGTAATTGAAATAAGCGCAAGCCAAGAAAGCCTAATAGGGCTATCGTGAAGTAATAGAGGATATTGCTCTTATTTAACATTCTGGCTAGTTCTAGGCTAACAAGCTCCCTTTTACATTTGCTAGCAGTAAATGTAAAAGGGAGCTAAAGCATTTGCTTTAGATATATAGTTTACAATAGTCTTGAAAGCCTTGAGTTTATGATTGAAATAAAGAATTTAAAAAAATCATTTGGTAACAATGTTGTTCTTGATGGGATTAGTTTTAAGGTTGAGAAGGGCGAAGTACTTGCTTTGATCGGATTCTCTGGTTGTGGCAAGAGTACCATCCTTAAAATTATTGCTGGTTTGATTGATGCTGATGATGGTGAAATTGAATTAGGAGCTGGCAAGCTCGGAATGGCGTTTCAATACTCAGCATTGTTTGATTCAATGACCGTTGCAGACAATATTAGTTTTCCCCTTTATATCGATAAAGTGACAAAAGATCTTCCTGAATTTGAGATTGATAGAATTGTCACTGAAAAACTCTCATTAGTTGGTTTACCTGGAATTAATAACTGGTACCCTAGTGAGCTCTCTGGTGGAATGAAAAAACGAATTAGTTTTGCCCGGGCCATTGTCAATGATCCAGAAATAATTCTTTATGATGAACCCACTGCCGGACTAGATCCAGTAGCAAGTACTATTATTGAAGATTTGATTACTAATCTCCAGAAAGAAACAAATGCAGCAAGTGTTTTAGTAACTCACCAGGCTTCAACTATTCAGAGAGCTTGTACTAGAGTTGCAATGGTTTATGCTGGCAAGGTTGTTTGGGAAGGAACTCCTACTAAACTTTTTGATAAGAAAAACAATAATCGCTATGCTAGTCAGTTTAGGGATGGGGCGGTTGACGGGCCGATGCTAGTACAGCATTAACAATGTGTTTAATAGATATCTTGCGAAACAAAGTTTCGATGTACAGGTCGCTCAAAAAGCTAGCAACCGCGCTGAATGCGCGTGTTGCCTTATTAAACTAACTCTGTTCGCTTAACTCCCTTCCACTAAAAATACTAATAGCCGCTTCAGCAACTTCGTCCATTTTCGTTTTGCCTTTGATAGCTGGTTTGATAATATCTTCGTTGACAGCGACTGTTTGTGAGTTAGTGGTTTTTATTGTTGTTTTAATTACTGGTAAGTCTTGAGGAATTACTTGGACTGCTTGTTCTTTTTTCTCTATTGGGGGCTTGCTATTTTCAACAGGGTGGCTAGGGATTCGAAGCTGTTAGGTTAACAACTTCGACTACCTCGATATTTAATGATTGAACTGATTGACCAGATGATTTGGTGATGGCTTGAAGTATTTCTACTGAACGTGATTCTAGCTTAGCTTTTAGAAACTTGAATTTGTCTGGCATTTGCATTTGTGCAATTGCACCTTCGACTTTGACAAGCTTGGCTTGACTACTTATATACATTCCTCTAGAGCCTGGACTGAGGTGATCGAGGAAGCTATCTGATTGATTTGTCGTTTCAATTTTGGCACTTGGAGCTTCTGAGACTGTTTTTTTCTCAATCCTTGGAGCTGATTCTTGGGTTCTAGTCTCTGTTTGAGGTTTCGTTGATACTGGTGGTGTCGATGTTTGTGTTGGAGCCGGATTTGCTCTCCCTTGCATCGTTTCCCTGTTCCCTATTCCCTGCTCTAGCTTTTCAATTCTTGCAACTAAGTCTTTGACTACCAGAATATCCGCTCGGTGAGTGATTTTGATTAACCATGCTTTAAGGACATTTTTGGTTTGAGTACTGTTTTTGAAACTAAGGCTTAAGCTATTGAGTGAATCAAGGATTTGTACTAACTCATAGCTTTCTGTTGAGCTTTCTTTCACTAGGTTAACTAGTTTTGTGAACTTAGGATTGGGCTCTGGTTTAATTAGGTTTTCTACTAAGTTAAGTATATGTCCGCTAAGTTCATTTGTGATTGCCATTGGATCTTTGCCATTAGCTAGTAAAGTATTCAAATCCTCGACTAGCTTTTGAGGGTCTCTTGTAATGATTGCTGCTGTAATTGAATCAAGCTGATCGCCAGGAATCAAACCAAGAATGTCTAAAACCTTGGCTTCTCCAATTGTTGTTTCGGTATTTGAAAAAACACTAAGCTGATCTAATAGACCAAGCGCATCTCTCATTGCACCATCAGAATGCTCCGCAATCATAGTGAGCGCCTCTGTATCGATATTGATATCTTCTTGCTCTGAGACATATTTTAATCGCAGCATTGTTGCATTGACTGTAATTGGTTTAAATTTGAGATTTTGACATCTACTAGAAATTGTTTTGGGTACTTTATCTTCTTCTGTTGTTGCAAGAACAAAAATAACTTTGGCAGGCGGCTCTTCGATGACTTTGAGTAAAGCATTGAAAGCAGCTGTCGAGAGCATATGAACCTCATCGATAATATAGATACGGTACTTGCCAGTGATACTTGCCATGTTGACTTTCTCAATTAAATCTCTGGCGTCATCAACGCCACCATGAGAAGCTGCATCGATTTCAGTGACATCAATACTTGATGAATTAATTACCCCAAGACAAGTCTCGCACTTGCCGCAAGGATCTATAGTTGGACTAGAGCCGGTGCTCGGGTTTAAACAGTTGAGTGATTTCGCGATAATTCTTGCTGTACTGGTTTTACCGGAACCTCTTGGTCCAGTAAGTAGGTAAGCGTTAACGATCTTATTGTTTTGAATTGCGTTAATCAGAGTCTCTTTGACAGAATCTTGTGCGATAAGGTCGGCGATTGTTTGCGGACGATATTTGAGAAATAATGGTTGATGTTTTGCTGTGCTCATTGCTAGATATGATTTTAGTACTTTGAGACAATAATTACTTTAATTTCAGCTAATAGAGCTTTAAATAGGTGTTTTTAAAAATAAGTGTCATTACTTATTCACTTTAACTCTGGCAATATTCCGTCCAGACTGGTTAAAATAATCTAATAAACTATAAGCTCAGCCTGACTGGGCTGGTTTTGCTTTGCCATGGTCGCTCTTGCAACTAACATGAATACACTTGGTGAGCAGGTTTATAGTCCTGTGACTTCTTCGTTTGAAAGACCAAGTATTAATCAAGATGAAGAATCTGGTTTATGGGACAAAGCTCGCAACCTCGCTGAGGTAGTTTGTTCTCGAGAATCTATTTTTAGATCTGCACTGGATTTAACAGGCTGGGAGATTCCTGTGATGCTTGCAAATGCAATGAGAAATAAATATAGTTTTGCTGAAGCTGTTTTTCAGGGGACTTATGCCTTTTTGACAATGGTGATGGCTCCTTACTTTACTAAATGGGTTGGACTCTTGGCTGGTAAGTCGATAATGAAAGAAGATGAGCATAAAGATATAGATAAATATATGCTCTTTCAATTAAATGACCTTGATGACCATCAGACATTGAACAAGGGATTAGCAAGAATCAAGGAAGAAGAACCAGAAGATAAATTATTCCTTTCTGAGCTCTATCTCAAAAATCAAAAGAAGTCTAGTAATTATCAACAGCAAGCTCAAGCACTTAAATCCTTCTTTGATAATCTAACTATAGATGATGCCAGATTACAAAGAATCAAGAAACTGAAAAGAGCAACTATTCAGGGAGAGAGTTTTATTGAAGGTGGGCTTTGGGGTAGTGTATTTTTAGCTAGTAGGTTGTTTAGGAAGTATGTTTTGAAACAAGATCGTTTTACTGGTACCAAAAGCTATGAAAGTGATGAGGAGAGTAAGCAAAGTACTGACTCAAACAAGATGGCTTGGTGGCAATGGACAGGTAATATAGTTGCCATGATTTTTAGTCCAATTGCTAATCATTTTATTCTCAATAAGATTGATGATAAAGAAGCTGTTGCCAAAAGTCCTTGGCTGAAAACAATCAAGAATCAATGGGATATGACTCATGGTGTATTTCCCAAACTTGGTTTGATGGTTTCATTTTTGATGATACCAGCAAATATGGGATTATTATTTTCTGCACAAGGCAAAAACGAATTAATAGAAAATCTCTTGATGACAGCTACTATGGTTCCAAGTTGGTGGTTTGGACATAGAGTGACTAATGGAGTTTTGGCACAGCGAGAAGACAAAAAACTTGCTGCCAAGTTTGGTATTGAGAGGGGTATTTTGGTTGAACCAGAAGACTTGCATCAAGCTGCTCCAGAGCCAGCTAAAATACAGCATGTCTTGCGTAAAGTAAGGCATGACCCTCAATTGGAGAAAGAAGCTCGCGATGCACATGCCAAAGTACTATACAAAGGGTTTACCTTACATTCTTTATTGATCTTCAGTATGAAACTGTTGATTAATCAAATAACCAAGTGGCGTATAGCTAAATAGAGTTAGATTCCAGCGTCAAAGCTTTGTTTTTGATACAAAAGCTCTTGAATTTCTCTTCGATAATGATTCAACTCACTAAGTTCTCTTGGTCTTGGATTGGTTATGCGTATATCTGCTTTAATTTCACCATGGCTATATGGGCCGCTGTCTGGGCTGGCCATGACAATAATCCGGTCAGCAAGTAGCAAGGCTTCGTCAATGCTATGGGTTACAAAAATGATACTGGTTTTGAGCTTGAGCCAAATCTCGGTAATGAGTTTTTGCATATTGCTTCGGGTGTGATCATCAAGCGCACCAAAGGGTTCATCCATTAAGAGCAATGCTGGTTCAACAGCAAGTGCTCTTGCGATTGCGACTCTTTGTTTCATTCCGCCAGAAAGTTGTGAGATTGTATCTTTGGAATGATCTTGCAAGCCTACTAGTTTGAGATATTTAGCTGCGTGCATAAAACGCTCTTCTTTATTTGTGATTCTGTATCTAAGTCCAAAGGCAACATTCTCTATTACGTTTAACCAAGGAAATAATGCATACTCTTGGAAAACCAGGCTACGATTGATGTCTGGTCTTAGAATTGGTTCTTTGTCGATGAGGATTGCTCCGGAGCTTGGTTTTACAAAACCAGCAATTAATCCAAGTAAAGTACTTTTGCCACAACCACTCGGACCCAAAAGACATGTAAACTCGTGATCATTGATAGTTAGATCTATGTCTTTAAGAATATATTGCCCTTTGTATTTTGCACCAGCGTATATTAATGATGCCTTATTGACTTCAATTGCCATTAAACTAACCCCCATTTCTCACGGACGTTTTTTTCTATGGTTCTAAACAAAAGATTGTCGCTGATAAATCCAAGCGCTGCGATAATTAAAATCATGGCAATGACTTGTGACATGTCAGCCAGGCTACGACCGAGCTCTAGGCTTTGACCGATGCCGATACCTGAAACAAAGAGTTCACCAGCGATAAGAGCTCTCCATGCAAAAGCCCAACTTAATCTAAGACTGGTTACTAATTGAGGAATGATAGCAGGGAAAATAACTCTAATATAAAGATCTAAGTGTTTGGATCCAAGTGTTTGTGCTGCTCTAATTATTTCACGTGGAATATTCATGACGCCGCTGCGTATTCCAAGTGCACAAGGAATAAATGCTTCAAGGATGACAATAAAGAGCACAGCAGCTTCTGAAATCCCAAACCAAAGTAATGCAAGCGGAACCCAGGCTACACTTGGTATTGATTGAAGTGCCGTTAATGACGCACCAATCGTGGTGTCAAGAAAATTATACCGAGCAATACCAATACCAGCCAAAATCCCAAAAGAAACTGCAAGTAGATATCCGATAATTACTCTACGTAATGATTCAAAGATGGCAAAAGCATAATCTGCTTCACTAAATCCGTAGATGAGAGTTTGGAAAATATCATATGGGCTTGGTAATAAATAGCGTGGATAAAGTTCTAGACTAATGACAGTTTGCCAAAGACTAAATAGCAATGCGACATAAATTAATCTGTGTATATAACGATGCCGAATAAATTTATAATCACCAACTTTGGCTACTGTTATTCGGTTTTTGAGGTCGTTTAGCATTGGGCTCTTGAAATTCTAACACTTGGTTTTGCCCCGTGGTAGTATATCTTGAGTTGGATTATGGTTGTAGATATTTTCGATTTCACTTAAGATACCAACAAGATCAATTCTCTCAGATAGTTTCTGCTAATTCGTGAAGAAGATATTTGATCAAAAAGTCAGCTCATGTTTAAAATCATGATCTTGCCATTCACTAAAACTGATTTAGTTCTATGATCTACAAATTGATTTGCAATTTGTTTAAAACCACTTTCAAGGTTTGCAGAAGTCTTGAGAATTTGTGCTGGCATTGTCCTAAAGTAATTAATACGATTGGACATCCTGAGCTTTTCTTCTTTGCTTAGCTTATATTTGGCTGTTTCTGTTGTCATTTGCCCAATCCTTCTGTATATATAAACCTCAAGAATAGGGATTTTTGACTAGAGTTTTCTTAACCAGCTATTAACCTTGGAGGCTCTGGTTTTGCATTTGGGTTAGTTCTGCAACGCCTTTTTGGGCTAATTTGAACATTGCTTGAAAATCATCATACTGCATAACACCATCTTCAGCTGTAGCCTGGATTTCTATGATGCCACCATCGGCTGTCAGGATGAAATTAGCATCAGCTTCTGCAGTACTATCTTCTGGATAATCAAGATCCAATAGGGGAATGCCCCCGTGCATGCCAACCGAGATTGCAGCAATTTGCCTCATTATAGGAAGGCCATTTTGAAAGCAAGTGATGTGTTTGTCGCGGATTGTTACGCCATGTTTTTGTAAATGTTGTAGTGCGTCATAAACTGCGATATAAGCGCCAGTGATACTTGCTGTGCGTGTACCGCCGTCTGCTTGAATCACATCAGCATCTATATTAATTGTCACAGGTGGCATCGCTTTCATATCTACCATGGCTCTTAGTGAACGTCCAATGAGTCTTTGAATTTCTAAGGAGCGACTATTGGCTTTGTTGCGTTCGCGACTGATTCTGTCTTGCCCAGAACCAGGTAGCATAGAATATTCAGCTGTTAGCCAACCTTGTTTCGGATTCGCGTCTCTAAGATGTGGCGGGAGGTTTGCTTCAATTTTGGCTGTGACTATCACTCTGGTGTCACCGCAGCTAACAAGGCATGAACCTTCTGCTGTTTTTATAAAACCTCTTTGGAAGCTGTATGGGCGCAGTTCGTTTGCTTGTCTGTCGTTTAATCTTTTTGTTGCTGTAGTCATTGGCATCATCTTAGCTTAGCTGGAGCTGCATTGCAAGTAGGCGAACATAGTGAGCCTAGGAGCGTGTAACCCAGTCCATATTTATTAACTGAGATCTTTATATTTAGTAAAGTTGGGCTGGATGACAAGCTCCTAGAGTCTCTCAATAGAAAGCACATCACTCATATTCTTAATTGCAGTAATAATTGAATTCAACTCTTCTTGTCCGTGTACATTGAAAATCACCTTGAGTAGGGCAGTGTTGTTAGTCGGTCTCTCTTTGACTTTGAAGTCGGCGATATTTATTCCAGCGTCAGCAACCAAAGTTAGAATATCTTTGACAATACCAACACGGTCCACTACTTCAATAGCTAAGTTAGTTGGGTAAACATTATCGGTTTTTAGATTCCATTGGATTTGCATCAATCTTTCAGCTTCAACTTGACTGAGATTATGGCAATTGTGGCGATGAATAGTGATGCCTTTACCTTTGGAAACTACGCCCATTACAGCTTCACCAGGGATTGGCATACAACACTTGCCGATATTATAAAGTAAGCCATCAAGTTCTGGAATCTCAGCTTGCTCGCCTCTAGTAGGAGCTTTACGAGGTTTGATTTTAAGAAATCTGTCGAGTTTCTCTTCTTGCTGGTCTCCGTATTTAGTGCCTTGTAATTTATGTAAGACTTGAGCTACTGTTGTGTCACCTGATCCGATACTTGCAATGAGATCATCTGTGGTTTTGTAATTGAGTCTTGCAGCAATTTCTTCAAGCTCTTTTGATTGATGGAATTGCTCAAAACCCTCTTTGCCATGCTTCTCTTCAAGCAATTGTTTACCAATCGATATATGCCTATCTTTGTTTTGAGTTTTGTACCAAGATTTGATCTTGTGCTTTGCCTGATTGGTTTTGACGAAGTTAAGCCAAGAGAGATTAGGGTGAGCATTTTTTGAGTTGGTTACTTCAACTAGATCACCATTTTGTAATTTGTAATTAATTGGTACGATGGAACCATTAACCCTTGCTCCGGTACAAGTGTCTCCAATTTTGGAATGTACTTTGTATGCAAAGTCAATTGGTGTTGAGTCGACAGGCAAAGTGAAAACATCACCTCTTGGACTGAGAATATAAACTTCTTGAGCCAGAATATCTTTTTTGACAGTATCCACATACTCGCCTGCATCCTTTACGTCTGTTTGCCAGCTCAATAGTTGTCTTATCCAGGTCAGTTCTTCAAGATCCTGCTGTTCTGCTTTATTGGATCCGCCTGCTTCTTTGTAGTGCCAGTGAGCAGCAATTCCGTTTTCTGCAATTCCGTGCATCTCAAAGGTACGAATTTGTACTTCTAGCGGTTTACCATAGGGGTTGATTACAGTAGTGTGAAGTGATTGATAGAGGTTGGCTTTAGGTACGGCGATATAGTCCTTGAAGCGACCTGACATTGGTCGAAAGTGTTTATGAATCAATCCTAGAACGGCATAGCAGCTTTGGATGTCGTCAACTAGAATCCTTATGCCAAGCAGGTCATAGACTTCTATCTGATCAAGATCTTCATGTATGACTGAAGTGCCTGGCATTTTGAGTTTGCGAAAAACACTATAAAAATGTTTAGCTCGTCCTTGGACCTCTGCTTTGATATTGTTTTTAAGCAGTATTTGTTGAATTTTTTGTTTACTAACTAGTACTTGAGTCTCTCGTTCTTCTTTTTTGATGTTTACAACAAATTTAACTTTCTTATATTCTTCTGGATATAAGTATTTAAAAGCAAGATCTTCCAGTTCAATTTTGAGAGTATGTAAACCAAATCTATTAGCAAGTGGAGCAAATATGTCGAGAGTCTCTTGGGCAATTCGTTTTCTTTTTTCTTCAGGCATGTGCTCAAGCGTTTGCATATTGTGTAGTCTGTCAGCAAGTTTGACCAAGACGACTCTTACGTCTTTGGCAATAGCCAAAAGCATTTTGCGAAAGTTGTTTGCTTGCTCTTCTTGGCTTGATTTGAAATTGAGCCTACCTAGTTTGGTTACACCATCGACCAATTGAAAAATAACTTCACCGAAACGCTCTTTAATATCATTGTTAGAACATTCAGTATCTTCTAATACATCGTGTAATAGACCTGCGCAGATAGTTGCACTGTCGCAATTTAATTGAATAAGGGTTTTGGCAACAGCTAATGGGTGGATGATATAGTGTTGACCGCTTTTGCGCTTTTGATCTATATGCTTGTCAAAAGCAAAGTCAAAAGCTTCTAAGACCAGTGTAGTATTTTTAGAGTCGTGTTTTTGCTTGACTAGACTTTTTCTAAGTTCTTCTCTGAGTTCGGGTTTAAGGGTTTCTAGTTGCATAAACAAACAGCCATTTTAATAGCTTCTATCTATTTTAGTCCCTTGAAGTGAAACAAGTCTCCACAGTTCAGATTTTTCCACATAATAGACGTGAGTTCCGCTTCAATGACAGATAATCAAACTCGAAGCAAAGCTTGTGACTTTAGCTTCTACCTTTTGAGATGTATTAGTGGTGAAATTGAGAAAAGTAGTTTCTTGGTTGTCTGTTTTAATTGCGACATTATTCATTAAGTTGGGACCAAGTAATTTGGTTATTTCTTTTTTGTTTACTTCATGAACGAATTTAGGTAAATCTAAATAGTTACGTTCAAGACAATCAAGTGACTTCATGTAGTTTTTTTGTTGTATTCCCGCTACATTAAAAGCTTTCCAGACATTGGCATCAAAATTAATCGATGATGAGTTTCTTGCTTGTCTAGGCTTATAGTTTGATTTAGATTTTATTAATTCAGTTTTGGGGTTTTTCCAATCCCAAGTTGTGTAGACTAGCAATGATGGATCTTGTTTTGTATTATAGTTTATTGCGATTGATTGACTGCAACCTTTGAGCTTGGGTCTTTCTAGTTTGAGTCTTAGTCCCTTGCTTCTCAAAGTGAATCCCATAACGACTTTGCCGAATTTGTCATGGTTCTTGGTTGATTTATCAAACTCTTCTTGTAGTTTTTTGAGTTTGTCGGTAACAGCAAGCGGATCATTGAGATATGGTGAGAGTATTTGCTCTGCTTGCCTAAAATTGTTGAGACTTATGAATGGATTTTGTTGAAAGAAAACAACTATCTTGTGTAATTGAGTTTCTTCTTTAATGTCATTAAGCGAGATTGGTAATTTTGATTCTCTTCTTAATTTAATTTGGATAAACTCTCTAGCAATTGTTGCTTCGTTATCTACTGGGAATTTAATTCCATCACTAGTTCTATGTTGTGTATTGTTTGTTAAATTTGGATTGGCAAAAGCCGCTTGGCCTTTATTCGGCGCTAGTACGATAATATCTTTTAGTAGTTTTTCTTGCTCAGATTGCATTGATTTACCAAGCCTTTAGGCTTGATACTATTTAAACTATTTAAAATTAAGAAGTGGTTAATATAGCAAAAAGCACTGTTATTGCTTAGAAAAATTTAATCGCTCCTGGGTTTAATTCTCCGCTGCTTGCATCGAAATTTTCTGGGAAGTCGCAATTAAAACCAGAAGGGCGATTAAAAAACAGTAAAAATCATATCTGGTGCCCTGGTTTCTCTGTAGTTAAGCATAGATTATGTAAGCACCAGATTAAATGGAGAATGAAGTAAATCGGGACTTGCCCCGATTTACTTCATTCTCCAGCGTATAAGTTCGTACAGAGCGTAGATTATAGCTGCTATTAGAGCATATTTAAAGAAGTTTTCTAGTACAATCTCACCGTAATTGACTAAGAGATAAGTGAAGATCAAGTAACGGCTGCCTCTGCCAAGAAGACTATAAAGAATGAAACTCACTATATTCATTTTGCACATGCCGGCGGTAATGGTGAAAACCTTGTAGGGGATAGGAGTAAATGCTGCAATCAAAATTGCGGCACTACCAAATTTGCCAAAGAAAGCTTCTGCTTTGCTGATTGCAAAGTTTGCCTTCTTGCTGAGTAACTTGAGTGCCAGTGGGCGACCGCCAAATAAGCCGATATAGTAACCAAAAACTGCACCCATGACACTACCAATAGTTGTAACCATCGCAAGAATATATGGATCATTAATTTCTCTAATTACCATTGGAGTAAGTAGTAATTCTGGGGGCAATAAGAAAAAAGAAGCCTCGATAAATGCAAGTACAAAAAGCCCCGGTTCCCCAAGTGCTGTACACCAGTCAAGGATTGGACCACAGAGTTCTATTACTTGTTGCTTTAATTCGTGCATTGTTTTATATCTTCTTTTATTTGTTTTATTAAGTTGGCTGCTGAGTCAAATTTTATTTCGTCTCTAATATGTTTATTAAGTCTTAGTTTTAATGATTGATCATATAGATCACTGTTGAAATTTAACAGATGTGCTTCAATGGTGATTTTATCACTATCATCAAAACTTGGTCTTGTTCCAATATTCATTATGGCTTGAAAGTTTTGTCCTTGATATTCTGCACTGCCACAGTAAACTCCTTTGGCTGGAATCACCATGTCTGCTGGTAGTTGCAAGTTGGCGGTAGGGAAACCAAGACTGCGCCCACGTTTATCCCCTTTAATGACAGTGGAAATGATCATGAACTGGTAACCGAGCATCTCATTTGCTTTCTGGATTGCTCCTTCACTAATCAAGTCTCTGATTTTTGAGCTACTGATTATTTCTGTCCCTTGCTTGCAGGCATCTAGCGTTTCAATTGTGATTTGATTTGATTTTGCCCATGCTTCAAGTAGTTCGGTATTACCTGAACGATCTTTACCAAAGTGATGATCGTAACCAGTGCTAACAAACTTTGCGTTTAGAATATCGATTAAGTATTTTTGCAGATAGTTTTTAGCACTAGTGTTCATTAATTTTTGATCAAAATCTAGGACTAAGACATAATCAATACCCAGCTCTTCAAAAAGTGCAAGCCTGGTATCTAGGTTGGTGATTAGTTTTGGTGCTTTGCCCTTGGTGAGTTCTCTTGGGTGATTCTTCAAGGTGATGACTGCGGTTTTGATCTTGTTGAGCTTGGCGTATTGAGTGGCAGATTTGATTACTTCCCTATGACCAAGATGTACTCCATCAAACATCCCAAGAGCAAGGGCTGTAGGAGTTTCTATTTTGTTTGAATTAACCGAGAGTACTTGCATTAATTGTAGATTTCATCGGTATAAAGCTTGCTAGTTTGTACTTTGCCCTCATAAAGAGCTTTGCCGATGATGACCCCATCAAGATTTTTGTATTTGTTCTGAAGTTTTTTAAGTGCGTAAACATCATCAATATTGCTAATACCACCACTTGCGATTACTTGAGTATTAGGACAAGCGTTCATTAATTCTTCAAGAGCTTGTATATTAGGACCTTCAAGTGTGCCGTCTCTATCAATGTCAGTGAAGACGATTCTTGTGAGACCGTATTCTTGAAACTGCTCTACTATTGTTTGCGCTTTCAAGTTTGAGCTTTCTAACCAACCCTCTACTGCCAGGTAACCATCTTTACAATCGATACCGAGTACGACTTTGTCTCCGCCATGTTTTTGCAAGGCAGCTTTGACAAAGTCAGGATCTTTGACAATCGCGCTTCCTAAAATAACTCTGGTGACACCGGCATCAAGTAGAGTCTGTAGTGCGTCCATGTTACGGATACCACCACCGACTTGAACCGGAATAACAAGCTCATGCACCATCAATTTAATCAGGGCTCTATTAACTAGTTTACCGTCTCTTGCTCCATCAAGATCAACGATGTGCATGTACTTTGCTCCAAGACTTTGCCAGCGTTTGGCAACAAATATAGGATCTTTATTATAAGTATGCTCTTGATCGTAATCGCCCTTATACAGTCGAACACATTTTTCGTTGAGTAGATCTATTGCGGTGTAAATATTGAATTGATTCATTATTTGGTATAGTCTCTTTTGACTGGTTTTGCGATACTGATATCCACTTCTTGGTAACTAAGTACTGGCTCACCATCTTTGTAAGTTGCAAGTGTTGTTTTCAACCAATTGTCATCATCCCTATCTGGGAATTCTGGTTTGTAATGTGCACCTCGACTTTCGTTTCTTGCTAAGGCGCCTGTGGTGATGATCTTGGCGATATCTAGCATATGGCGAACTTCTCTGGCGTAGAACAAACTTTGGTTTGCCCATTTGCCTGAGTCGGGTATTTTTGCTGAACTTAATTTACCTTGAAGCTCTGCAAGTTGTTTGATTGTCGCTTCAAGTTTTTTGTTTTCTCTAACGACAGTTACGTTCTCTGTCATCAGGTCACCCATGTCGACATGTATTTGTCTAATATTTTCACTGCCGGTTTGGGCAATGATTTCGTTGATTTCAGTTTCTTCAACTTTGATTTGTTTTTTAAATTCTTCTTCTTTAACATCACTAACCGATTTGTCGATATTGTTGATGTATTCTGTTGCAGAAACCCCCGCGAGGAAACCACCGTAAGTACAAGAAAGTAACGAGTTTGCTCCTAGTCTATTAGCGCCGTGATATTGATATTCACATTCACCTGCTGCAAACAAACCAGGGATATTGGTCATTTGTTTTTCGTTATCAACCCAAAGTCCGCCCATGCTGTAATGCACTGAAGGAAAGACTTCCATTGGTACTTCGCGAGGATCTGCACCCTTGAATTTTTCGTAGATCTCAAGTATGCCACCGAGCTTACGATCAAGTTCTTCTCTATCTATGTGAGTAAGATCAAGGTAGACAAAACGTTTGCCGTTTGCGCCAAGTTTTTTGTTCACCACAACATCAAAAATTTCTCTAGTTGCAACATCTCGTGGAACTAAGTTACCGTAACGTGGATATTTCTCTTCAAGGAAGTACCATGGCTTGCCATCTTTGTATGTCCAAATTCTACCGCCTTCTCCGCGCGCTGACTCTGACATTAATCTATCTTTGTCGGTTCCTGGAATTGCAGTTGGGTGAACTTGTATAAATTCACCGTTGGCATAATGTACACCTTGTTTGTAAGCACTTGAAGCGGCAATTCCGTTGTTGATTGCACTATTGGTTGATTTGCCATAGACATTGCCTGGTCCGCCTGTTGCAAGAATTACTGCATTGGCTTTAAAACTTCTAAGCTCCATTGTTAATAGGTTCTGCGCAACAACACCACGGCAATTGCCCTCATCATCTATGACAGTAGAAAGCATTTCCCAGCCCTCATACTTAGTGACTTTGCCTTCTGACTCAAAACGACGAACTTGTTCGTCAAGTGCATAAAGTAGTTGTTGTCCAGTAGTGGCTCCAGCAAAAGCGGTACGGTGATAAAGGGTTCCACCAAAACGTCTAAAATCGAGATGTCCCTCAGGTGTTCTATTAAACATCACCCCAAATCTGTCATAGAGGTCAATGATTTCTGGTGCTTGATCGCACATTCTTTTAATAGGACCTTGGTTAGCTAAAAAATCACCACCATAGATAGTGTCAAAAAAATGTTTGTCAGGATGATCACCTTCGCCCTTGATATTTTTGGCTGCGTTAATTCCACCCTGAGCACAAACCGAATGAGATCGTTTAACGGGCACTAGAGAAATAATGTCTACCGTCGAACCTTTTTGCACTGCTTTAAGAGCTGCTCCCAAGCCTGCTAATCCGCCACCTACTATTACTATGTTTTTGTCCATCTGCATCAATATGTTATCACCCAAGCGGGGCCGCGTCTTGTATAGTGAATTCGTTATCTAAAATTATTGTTTTGATGATTTGTAGATAGACAAGTAACCGAGCGAGGTGCAACTCACTCAGTTATTTTGAATACAGTAAATCGAGCCGCGTCTAAGTTTAGGGTTTAGGTCTTAAAACTGCTGTGGAGCATGGTTATTGTGTTCTTTTCTATGAATCTCGAACAGTTGCTAGAGCAGCTTTAAGTTAGCTCGTAATTACAAGGTTGAGAAATTAGAATTTTTGATAAGGAGATTTGACTATGTTAACGAACATTGCTGGTATAGATGTGTCTAAAAAAACATTAGATGTATATTTAATTGAAGAAAAAAAGCATTTTAAGATTGAAAATGACACAAAATCAGTCAAAAAATTGATAAAACTACTAAAAAACCTAGAAATAGATCTAACAATCGTTGAAGCTAGCTGTGGTTATGAAAATATACTCGTTGACTTGTTTTTAGAAGGACAAATAGCAATAGCTCGAATTAACCCAAGGCAGATGAGAGATTTTGCTAAATCTCAAGGAATATTGGCAAAGACTGACAAAATTGATTCAAAAGTAATTGCACAGTATGGCTTAGTCTCACAGCCAAGAGAGCTGTTGATTCTTGATAAAGAAACAAGAATGGTCCGAGACCTTATTGATAGAAGGTATCAGCTTTCCGAAGCTATTAAAATGGATAAATCAAGATTAGATAAATTCAGTTTTAAGAAATCAATATCAAGCACTAAAAGACATCTTAAATGGCTAGAAAAAGATTTTGAGAGAATTGAAAAAGAGCTTATTGATTTAGTAAACAACTCAGCTGAGCTAAAACAACGAAACCAACTGCTACAAAGCATTCCAGGGGTAGGAAATGCAACATCATTTACATTGCTTGCATACATGCCTGAGTTGGGGAAATTAACAGGAAAACAAATTAGCGCACTTGCTGGAGTAGCGCCATTTAATTGTGATAGTGGAACGAGTATCAAGAAAAAAAGAAAAGTTTGGGGAGGAAGATTCCAGGTTCGCAGAGTACTTTACATGGCAACTCTAGTCGCGTGTCAATTTAATCCAGCCATAAAAGAAATTTATTGGAGTCTGAGAACTAAAGGAAAAGCCCCCAAAGTAGCCATCGTTGCCTGTATGAGAAGGCTCTTGGTTACAATGAATTCTATGATTAAGTATCAAACTAAATGGCATTTTGCAGAAATTTAAATTATTTTACTTGACTTTTAAGACAGTTGCTCCTCAGTTCACTTTTTACGATAAGATCACCATGGATTGATTGATATTATCTCAAAGAGCAGGCGATGGAGATACAGCTCTATTTAGTGGGCATGATATTCATATGAGCAAATTATTAGAAGGTAAAGTAGCAGTAATCACCGGAGCGGGTAGAGGAATTGGGCAAGCGACAGCGGAGCTTTATGCCAAACACGGTGCCAAAATCGTAATCGCTGATATTGATGCAGGACCAGCAAATGAAACTCTTGAGCTTGTGAAAAAAGCCGGCTCGGATGGAGTTGTTGTCACTGGCAATATTTGCAAGCGCGAAGATTGCGACAGAATCATCAAAGCTGGAATGGATTTAGGTGGAGGATCAATTGACATTCTTGCCAACGTTGCTGGAATTACACGAGACGCTGTAATTCACAAAATGACTGAAGCGGAATGGGATTTTGTGATTGAGGTTAATCTCAAAGGTACTTATAATATGATTCAAGCAAGCGTGCCTGCAATGCGCGATGTAGCCAAGGATGAAACTGCTGCAAGATCAAGATCCATCATTAACGTCAGTTCAACTTCTGGTGTCAAAGGTAACGCAGGGCAAATTAATTATGCTGCTGCTAAAGCAGGTATTAATGGTATGACTCGCACTGTAGCTAAAGAATGGGCGAGATTCAATATTCGTTGTAATTCTATTGCTCCAGGTTTTATAGAAACTAGATTAACTTCTGGACCTTCTGATGATCCTAAACTAGGAGTACCAGAACAACAAATGCAAATGATCAAAATGCTTTATTCACAAACTGGTTTGCAAAGACCTGAAGGAATGGGTAAGCCAATTGACATTGCCAATCTTGCTTTGTTTTTTGCTTCTGATTTATCTTCTTATGTCAGCGGGCAGGTATTGGTTGCCGCTGGTGCAATGATAGATTCTTACTAAAAGCTCAATAAATGTGGCAAAGCCCTTTGTAAGCGAGTCTTAAGAAGCTTATGCACTCTTCAACTTACGTTGTACTCGCCACTTCGTAATTTTATTTACTAGTAAGCTAAGCAAGAAGATAGAGAATGAATGTAAGCCGACTCCCATATAAAGTGTTTTAGCATGTGCATCTTTAGCATCATTTTGCAGCTCTTTGTCATGATCAGTCATCTCTAGTACTTGATGTATTCTTGCTTGTTCAGCAAAAAGTTTGCCGTGATATTCTTTGTCGACAAGAATACCTTTTTCACAGTTATATTTATTTTGTAATTGTTTGTCAAAGAATTTAGCAAGACCACCATTAAAGATCTTTTGACCTTGCCACCAAGAACTAATTAGAATACAAAAACCTATTAATCTTTCTATCAATTCATCTTTACCTTGAGCAGTGATAAAAGTACCAATCCATTTAGGTAATGAAGTATATGAGAACATCAGTCCTAGTTTAGGGTAGAGTCCATGAGTCATTTCATAAGCCTTATCAATCATTTGTAAAAATTTACTGTTGGCTAATTTCTCTTTATTCTCTGTTAACTTCATCAATATAAAGTTCATCACAGGTGCTGCAGGTATCATGAGTGCTCCACCAATCTTTTGCCATAAAGCTAAATCCGAACTTTGACCTAATTTTTTAGCTTCTTCTTTATTGACATAATTACCGGTACCGGAAAAGCTATCTACTCCCAAAATATTTTTTCTAAACCATCTTAAAAGCATGCCAAATCCACCCCATAAAGACCCTTCAAATACACTGTCTGCAACGATTGTAAATTCTTTAATCTTACGAATCTGAGACATTAAGCCTTCATCGTACTGTAAGCCAAGAAATATCTTTTCTATATTTTGAGCATCTTTTGCAAATTTATCTGCCTGTACTTCTTTGCCAGCAGAACTATAAAGTTGCGATATGCGTTTCCTATCGTTAATTTCTTCATTTAAAATTCTTTGACGACCTTTTTCAAAATCTTCTTTGCTTCGCAGTTCGTGTCGATTAAGGTTGACTAAGTTCATAATCTCACTAGAACTATAGTTAGGACTGAAGAGTTTTCCAGCAAGTTTTGCAAAAAGTTCTGTAATTTTAGGTGAGACTGCAAATGAAGTAAAAGAAATTACACTTTCAAAAACCCTTTCAAAAAAAGTATTTTTATTTCTTAAGGCAGCAGCAGCTGACCAAGGTAAGTCAGCTCCAAAAAACTCTAGAGCTAATCTAACTAAAGATTCTCTGGAATCAACAATACCTGCATATTTTTTTGCTAAATCGCTCCAACTATTATTGGATTTTATTTCAACCCTGTGCTCCTCTAATGGCAAATTATTTTGCCATGAAGTATCAGATCTAGCTCCAGGAGCTATCGAGGCCGCTGTTATCATTTTACTGACGCGTACGTAGCAACCAGCCAGTAAATCCGGCTGATTAGTATTTGCGCAATACTAATTCTGGCAAAATTATTTAATGTTCTTGCTTTTAAGATCAATGATAGAATGAGATTGACTAGAAAACCCCAATCTACAAGGACTTTTAAACAAAATATGGCAACAATGGCTGAGACGACAGAATCTACAAAAACTAAAAAGAAGGATAATTACAGTGCTAGTAATATTCAAGTTCTAGAAGGACTGGAGGCTGTCCGTAAGCGTCCAGGTATGTATATTGGTGGTACTGACCACAAGGCGCTGCACCATTGTGTCTACGAGATTGTTAATAACTCTGTAGATGAGGCTTTGGCTGGTTATTGCGACACGATCAATATCTCTGTACATCAAGATGGTTCGCTTTCTGTTGAAGATAATGGTAGAGGAATCCCTACTGACATTGTCAAGAAGACTGGGCTTTCTGGTGTTGAGACTGTATTTACGGTACTACACGCTGGTGGTAAATTCGGTGGCGAAGACTCTAGTTACAAAGTATCAGGTGGTCTTCATGGTGTTGGTGCAAGTTGCGTTAATGCAGTTTCAGAGAAAATGCACGTTGAAGTCTACAAAGATGGCAATGTATATTTCGTTGAATTTAAAGGTAGTGGCATTCCAGTTGGTGCCCCAAGCGCTCCACTTAAAAAGAAAGGCAAGACTGGCAAGACTGACAAGAGTGGCACTTTAGTTAGATTTTGGCCTGATAAAAATATTTTCAAAGAAACGAATGCTGATGGCGAATTGTTTATGCCTAAGTTTAATCGCGAAACCCTAGCTAATGCTTTTCGAGAGATGGCTTTTTTGAACAAGGGACTTAGAATAATTTTTACTGATGAGAGACTCGATGAAGACAACGCTCATCGCACCGAAGAGTATCACAGTCCTGATGGGCTTTTGAGCTATGTTAGATATTTAAACGAATCTCGTACTCCTATCCACAAAGGTATTTTTCAATGTGAAGGTGAGAATCAAGAGGTTGTTGTAGAGCTTGCTCTTCAATACACCGAGAACTTCAATGAGCATTGTGTAGCTTTTGCAAACAACATCACTAACCCTGATGGCGGGACTCATATGCAAGGTTTTAGAATTGCTTTGACTAGATTGATAAATGATTACGCTCGTAAATCAAGTTTGGTTAAAGACAAAGAAGAGAACTTAAGTGGTGATGATGTTCGTGAGGGTATCACTGCAATTATCTCTGTCAAAGTGAGAGACCCTCAGTTTGAATCTCAGACCAAAGTTAAACTCCTTAATAATGAAGTTAGTTCTGCCGTACAGCAGATTATGGGTGACCATTTCTCTGATTGGCTTGACAAAAATCCTAAAGACGCTAGAGCGATTGTCAATAAGGCGATCATGTCGCGCAAGGCGCGTGAAGCTGCCAAGAAAGCAAGAAACGCTGTTCGCAGGCAGTCAGCTCTAGAAGGCTCTTCTGGAATACCTGGTAAGCTTTCTGATTGCTCAAATACTGACTCTGAGCTTTGTGAGGTATATCTAGTTGAGGGTGATTCTGCGGGTGGTTCAGCAAAGCAAGGGCGCGATCGTAATTATCAAGCGATACTTCCACTTAGAGGTAAGATCCTCAACGTTGAAAGAGCGACTGTAGACAAGCTCTATGACAATACTGAGATTCAATCAATGATTCAAGCTATTGGTTTGGTACCATTTGAAAATGATGAAGCTAGTGGTAAGAAGGGTGAAGCTGCTGTTTTGAAGATGGATGCTGCAAACCTGGATCTCAAAAAACTTCGTTACAAAAGAGTTGTCATCATGACCGATGCGGACGTTGATGGAGCTCATATTCGTACTTTGATTCTTACTTTCTTTTTTAGATATGCTCGTCAATTGATTGAGAATGGACATGTCTTTGTGGCACAACCACCTCTCTACAAACTTGAGCACAAGAAAAAAGTGAAATATGTTTATTCGGATCATCAATTGGAGCTTGCATTAGCTGAGTTTGGTGAGAAGGTAGCTATCCAACGTTTCAAAGGTCTTGGTGAGATGATGCCTCAACAACTTTGGGATACGACTATGAATCCTGAAACAAGAACGCTTAAACAAGTGATGATTGAAGATGGACAAGAAGCAAGTCGTATTTTTGATATTTTAATGGGTGATGTTGTTGCACCGCGTAAGGCTTTTATTGAAGAGTATTCAGGCTTAGCGATCTTGGATATTTAACCCCTCATAACCTAACCTTAACTTTGATTATATATAACTAAGCCATGAGTATTGGCGGACTATCAAATATTAGACCTGGTGGAAATCAACAGCAATCTGGACAAGGTGCTGGAGCGAATGGTGAATCTGCAGGCAAAGAATTTTCACTTGAACAACAGACTTCTGGTGCTGCGGCACAAGCTGGTAAGGTGAGATCGCATGATGTCAGCAATATAAAACTAACCAAGATTGTTACAAACAAAAAGAAAAACCGTAAAGGTGCCCCAAGAACTATTCTTGTTGATGGCGAGATTTATGAAGTTTATTTACTGGCTATTGCTTAGTTTTGTTAAAATTGAATAATGACAGAGAAAGTCAAGTCAGGCTATAAGTCAATTGTTGATGCTTATAACGTCGACGATTTTAAAACACGAGCCTATAAAGTAATAGAAGTGCTTGCTAATTATCTTAGTGGAGTAAATGATTTGCCTGTCTTGAAGTGGCAAGATCCAGAGCAGGCAATTGTAAGTTGGCAGAGTAATTTTGATAGCAAATCCGAGATAGAAGAAATCCTCAAGAAATTTATTGATGAGTCTAATCATTTACACTCTCCCCGTTATGCTGGTCATCAAGTATCAACCCCTATCCCTACAGCAGCACTTGCCGAGTTAGCTTATTCTCTACTGAATAGTCCATCTACTATTTATGAGATGGGACCAGCTAGTTATGGAATTGAGCAAGCGATTGTTTGTTGGCTTGCTAAGAAGCTTTACATCAATACTGAAACAGCTGGTGCTGTATTGACGTCTGGCGGCTCTTTAGGTAACCTCACGGCTTTGCTGACGGCTCGCCAAGTCAAGGCTGGTTATGATGTTTGGAAAGAAGGCGTCAAGGAAGATTTGGCTATTATAGTTTCTGATCAAAACCATTATTCGATTTCTAGAGCTGCACATATTTTGGGATTGGCCAGTAAGTCTATTTATCAAGTAGCTACTGATGACAATTTCAAGATGAAAATAACCGAGCTTGCAACTGTTTATAAGCAGAGCCAGAAAGATGGTAAGAGAGTCATAGCTGTTTGTGCAAGTGCTTGTTCTACAGCGACTGGTAGTTATGATGATTTGAATGGCATTGCAGATTTCTGTGAGCAGAATGATCTTTGGTTACATGTTGACGGGGCTCACGGCGCTTCTGTTGCCTTGTCTGAGAAATATAAGCACTTGATAGAAGGTATTAATAGAGCGGATTCTGTAGTTTGGGACGCGCACAAGATGATGGCGATTCCGAGTTTGATCACTGCAGTGATCTACAAAAATCGCAAGGAGTCTTATGCGACTTTTTCTCAAGAGGCTAGTTACTTGTTAGATCACAACTCTATAGAGCGCGATACTTGTAATCGCACGGTTGAATGTACTAAGCCCAATATGGCGATGAAATTATATCTCTCACTTGCTATCCATGGAGAAGAGTTTTTCTCTGACTATATTGATTACACTCACGATCTTGCCACAAGATTTGCTGAATTAATCAAACAGCAAGATGATTTTGAACTTGCGATTGAACCAGAGTCCAATATTGTTTGTTTTCGATATCTTAAAAAAGAATTGAACACTGTTGAATTAAATCAACTGCAAAAAGATATTAGAGAAATAATCATTCGTTCTGGAGATTTTTATTTGGTAAAAACAGACTTGCGCGGGCAAGTTTATCTGAGAGTAAGTTTGATGAATCCTTTGACTAAGCTTGAGCATTTAGAAGTTTTGTTGTGCTTAATTAGAAAAGCTACCTAATAATGCAAAATTCTTTAAAAATAATCTGTATAGCGAGTTATTTGCTCTGGTTTATTCTATAATTTGCTAGCTGGGGAAATACAATTGAATATATGTGGGTCTTTAGCTCAGTTGGTTAGAGCGCGCGCTTGATAAGCGCGAGGTCCGGTGTTCAAGTCACCGAAGACCCACCATTACAAAGAGAAAGAGGACCTTGCGTCCTCTTTCTCTTTGTATATAGTAGTTTCAATGAATGAATACCGAATCTCCCGTTCTTTCTAAACCTTGATAACGCGAGACGAGGGTCGCGCAGACTATCGTCACAGAAGGAAGAATCTGGTCACCCGTAGTCATGAGAACAAAAAGATTGAT
>JAQCFG010000024.1 GCA_027618255.1 Cyanobacteriota bacterium | reverse complement strand
GAAACACAATAAACAAAAAGACCCACCGATGGCGAGTCTTTTTGTTTATTAATGGTGCTCCCGAAGTGACTTGAACACTTGACCAATCGATTATGAGAAAATTAACTATTCCAAGTATATTTCTAAAAGTTTCTATTCAAAAAGCCCTATTTACTCTTTCTTATTGAATCTAATTAAAATAAAGAAGAAGGTATTGACAATTACACACTTGGTGCGCTATTATCTAATCTTGAATTTAAGGAGTTTTACAAATGTCAATTGATCCAACCCAAGGTAGTAGCCCAAAGAAAGAAACTGGTAGAGTAGGGAAATCTACAGGATCTCCGCAAAGCAAGGGACCTACAACAGAATTAGTAGCTGAAGGTTTAGATGCTTCTCAGATAAAGCAACTTTTAACCCAGCTAAAGAGTACTGGCAAAATTAATGGAATTGGTACTCCTAGTCGTGAAGAAATGGTTAACCCTCAATCTGTGGGTGCTGGAGCGAGAGCACTAGGTGGCTTTTTCCAAGGTGGTCCAATGGATTCAATTATGGTGGATATGACTACACAACTTATTTCACAAAGGGATAATACTGATCGTTTTGATATTTCAATTACAAGAATGCCTATGGGAGAAAATTCGATGGGTATCCAAGAAGCAGCAATTGCTCAGGTTTATCCAAGTGATGCAAAAACAGAAGCTATTTCTCATAGAGACTTCGGTTCATTAATGGTAAGAGTAGATTATTTTGATGCTCCAAGGCAGACAGCAGCTAGATTACTTAATTTAGCAGTTAACGAAACTCCTACCAGAGTAGTGGAATTAGGAAAGGATCTGTCATTTGGAGAACTTGCTATTAGGTTAAAAAGCTTGGTAAATAATAATCGAGTTAATGTTATTCTGTCTCCTGCTACACATGGTTCCGATGATCAAGCAAAAACTACCACAAGGCTTGAAGATGAAGTTGAAAGTCATTTAAAAAGAGTCAAGGCTGCTGCTAACGGTGATGCTAGTGCAAGGTACTCAATAGCACAGCGTAATTATTCACCTAAGGGGTTAGGTGGTGAGTTAGTTGCAGCATTTATTGATGTTGAAAGAAAGAGTACTCCTACTAATCATTCTCCAAGTATAGACAATCTTACTTCTAGTCAAGGAGAGTTGGTTGCTGAAGGATTAGATGCAAAAGGAGCTTCTGATGTTTTGAAAGTACTTTGGAATGATCGAAAATTAGACACTCTTGGTATCGGCAGTTATAAGCTACCTCCAAATTCAGTAATATTTCCTTCTGCAGACTTTAAGGATGACTCTGGTAGTGAAATGTCTGTAGATGAATTATTTGAACAACTAATGTCTCGACATAGCAATGACTTCCCTGGTAAAAAACTTGATGTAATACTGAGTGGAAACTCACCTTGTAAGCGTGATGAAAATGATAGACCAGTTCAAGGTGAAGGATTCCTTGCTAGGGTCTATGCAGATGATTTTAGCTAATAAAAATACCAGACAAGTATTGACCAATTGGCACTCGAAGTGCTAGTATTATCTTATGTCTATCAAGATTGCCCCACAATGGCCTAGTATTTTGACTTCTGAATACTCTTCTCCTAAGCAAATTGCTGATGGTATTGAGTCTTCTGGTAGGTATGATGATTTTGAAAATCAGGCACGAGTGCACCTCAGTAGAATCTTAGAAATTCTTCAAGTCAGCAATACTGAAAAATTGACGCTAGGTGAACTAGCAACAAAAGTTCAAAATTCATTAACTCGAACTCATAAATTAATTAATCCTGATTCTACTGAGGAAAATTTTTTAAATCAAATGGATGAAGCTTTGACTATCCTTAAAGATAGTTTTCAGAGAGCAGCTAATTATAAATCTAGTGGTTCAACAGATGGTACTAGTTATTTTTTCAATGAAGTAAATCTCACTCATTTTGTAGAGTATTTAGGTTTGTGTGTAAATTTTTTAGAGTCAAAACAAGTTCAGAGACGTAGTCTAGAAGCTACTGACGCTACATCAATGGCACAAAGACAGGCTGCTGATTTAAAAAGAAGCTTGATTGATACGACCAGATCTGATGAGGTTGATGAAGCAAATCTTCCTGATAGCTCTGAAACAGCAATTAAAACACCCTTTGATCTAAACACAGACATAATCAGTGGAGTAAAAATTATCAAGATGGATGTCGATCCTGGTAGTAAGCCAATTTCGATTATTAGTGATATAAGAACTTTATTAAACGAAAGAGGAATGAGTGCAACTATACCATCAAGATTGACTTCAGTGGATATGCCGACGTTAACTGGTGATAGAGATACTGGATGTGCAGATTTCAGCTTTACAATTGAAAGTAATAGACCAGGTCGGTTATTGAAAATTCCATCAGCTCTAGACTACGAGGTTCAATCTGTAAGTTTTTTTGATCAAGCAGGTTCAGAATTAGTTGATGCATTTAATGCAGAGAGGGTTTATAGAGATGAGTTTGGCTTTGTACACCTTGATGTCCCAGAAAACTGTAGAGAAATCAGATTCAGATTACAACCAATAACTGTTAGATCCTCTATTGAAGACGAACAACAGATGCCCCAAGCAAGTATTGCAAATAAACTAGCGGCCATTCATGATTCACAGAATATGAAATTAGAAGTAGTCGGCTTGCCTGAAGAACTTAGACCATCATTTGTTAAATCAAAAACAAAAGAAGATCAACAAACATCAATTACTGATACTAACGGTTCACTAGCCTTACCAGATTCAGTCCTTCTGCAATCTTATGATCCACATATTGTTAAAACTGATGAAGATGATTTCTATGAAAAATTAGTTCAGAGTAGACCCACTGTTGCTGACAAAGTTCAAACGATACAGCTACATCACAATTCTGGGACAGCACTGTTTACACGGAGAGGAACCATAAAAGATTTTATTGCCGACCAGCCTAATTTTTTTCAAGCTCAAAAAGCAATTGGTGTTAAAGGAGATTTTGCCCAGCTTTCAACGTATTTATGTAATGAACTCAGACGATTTGGGATTAAGTCTATGTTAGTTGACGCTCATATTGTTTTAACTAATGGAAGCCAGAGAGAACTATCACCTTTTAGAAAGAATAATACTGTGGTTGCCTATTTTGATGAGAATAATAATCCACACATCTTAGACCCTAGAATGTTTATTAGAAGAGAGCCTGAAGTTATAGGTGATGATATTTTGTTTGAAGATCCAAATGGGGATATAATGTCAAGTTCTCTTGATAGATCTAAGAGCATAGGTGATGGAGACGGAGAAGAAGATGGTGTCGAGAAGGATCAAAAGAAACTCTTAGACGAAATTGAAGCTGTGATTTTGAAGGGCGGTGTCGGTGATCCGGTTTTAGGACCTAATACGCAGCAAGTCCAACAGTTTAATGATACGCAATTTGATACAAGTCCTAGGACCTGTTTTGAGCCCCCTAAGTTTAAGCCTGAAGATGACATAGACTATCCAAAACTGGCAGTAGAAGTTCTTTTTAAGATGAAATCTATTCGCAGTGAATTCCAGAAAGCTTTAAAGACAGGAAGTCTAAGTGAAATTACAAAGCTTAGATTTGAAATAATCAAACTCAAGAGATTCATAAGTCAGTTCGATAAGGATGAAGGTAATTATGGTTATCGTGATCGCGGATACTACGACAGAGCAAAAAACTTACGTAAAGCAATTTTAGACTTAGACCATAGTGATGGTAGTGTTGCTGACTTGCTTTCATATTATGGTAGTGAAGATTATGATGATGCAATCAAGCATGTTCTTTGTAATGAACAATCTCAAAATTCACCTAGGCTACAAGATGAATATAGAAAACTCTTTGTTCATAGAAAAACCTTTAGAGGAGAGAATGCAGATCATGACTTCAGGTTTTATCCACATGACGAAGTTAGAGATAAAGTGGTTTATGCACCTGAAGCTTTAAGTTCTTGGAAGACGGATGACTTGATTGAGGCAATGCAAACAAGGCACAAAGATGATAATACTGACTTTAAGCTTCTAAATGAGTTGCCAAGAAGGAAGGACACGGCAAACCCTGAGCATCTAAAACAGATAGGGGATATAGTCTCAATGCGCTGTACCAAAGAGTGGCAAAAACTAAATTCCCATGATCCCTTAGAGCGAATAGCTTTTTTGCAGGCATCAGAAGATCCAGATAGGTTCAGGGATTTTTATGCAGATATAATGATTACAAGATTCACCCAGAATTTTCCTTATGATGTACCTTGGAGTATTAGAGTTGACAATAATAATCAATGGCGTAAAGCAAGTATTAATTTTTCTAAAGAAGGTGGAGTTTTAGTCAAACACAGGCTGCAAGAACTTTTTAAAGCATATATGAGTCAAACTAAAATAAAGACTTTAGCTGAGAATTTGTTTAAGGAAAATAATGATAATTATGGCAAAGGCAAACCTTATTTTGTTGAAAGGACTCTTTCTGCTTTAGAGCACTTTGGTCTAAGTTTAGAAGGACTACTTTCTGAAGAAGAAACTATTAGTTTTATTAAACAACACTATAAGGTTGATATCCAAGACTTGGAATACTTTGCAAGTGAATTGGGGCAATTAGAAGTTGAATCATTAGGAAATGAATCAAATATATTTAGCAATGACAAAGCATATTTAGCATACAAGTTCGTCAAAATTGTCCAGCCAAGTTTATTGCAAAGAGTAGCTTCTAGTGATCATGATACTGCCTGGCAAAACTTTAAAAAAAGACGCTTAAAATTAACAGCTAGAACTGTAGTTGATGACTTAGGCAATAAAGCAGCTCGAGATTCACGTGGAAAAAATAGCCACGATTATGAATATGAAAAAGAGAGAAAGGCTCAAGCAGTCAAAGACAAAGTTGTCAGATCATATAACGTAGATAATGAAAAAGAATACTTGCATCCAATCGAATTTATTAAGCTTGTAAATTTTATACTCAGTAAAAATGAAATTATAGATGTTTTTAAAGAAAGCCCAGAGTTATCTAGAATATGTCGTTTGAGCAACCAAGCCTTTCATCAGGAAGCTCCTGTCGTTGCTAAAAAGTTATCGGTCACTAATCTAGAAGCAATAAAAGATGAATTAAAAACTGAGCTCAGGAATTTAATAGGAGAGAATGTCTTTCCTTTATTGCGTGATTTCCCAGAATTACTGAGTGGCTGGTACACAAAAAGTATAAATGGTCTATTCTACTCTATAACAGGTATCTCTGAAACTTTTGCTAACTTCATATTGACACCAGAGAGCGATTGGAACGATGAGACCGTTTTTAGTACTGCTAAATTACTATTTAGCCATGATGAACAAATGCAAATTTGTAGTCAGTTACCTGAGTTTCAGAGATTTGCTTCTGGCTTAAACTTGTCTGTTGATGATATTTTTGGCGATAAAGATTATTCAGCAGACAGTAGGTCTAAGTTAGTAGAAGCTTGTGATCCCACTGAATTTACGAGAATTAAAGATAAAATCAAAACTTATATTAACGCAAATCGAAAAAGACTTAGGGCTTTCATTGAAAAGGCAAAGAACACTTATAAATGTCCTTCAATATCTAATAGACTAAAACTTTTTAGAGAATCTGGACCAGAAGGAATTGAGAAGTTGGCTCTCGAAGAGCTTCTTGACCTAACAAATTATCTATTGAATCCAGAAGAAAGATTAGAGTTATTCGAAAAGAATCCTACTCTAAGTGATTTTTTTAAGCTTATGCAACCTGATAGGAAGACTCTTTTTCAAGATTGGTGGAAAAGTGAAAAGATTGATAGAGAGGCATGGAAAAGTGAGATTATTTCTCCAATCAAAGTAAAATTAGTTGATTGCTTGACCCCTCTGGTTCTCGATGCTGATTTTAAAACTATGCCCCTCAAAAAAGATGATGAAAGTGAAGTAAGGGATAAGAAAGCTTCTATTGAGAGACATTGTAGGCTTCGTATTGCTGATGCGGTAGTAAGTTCTTATCAAACTGCTGGCAACAGATTAACAAATAATTTTTTAGTTTTTTGTAAAGATCCTACAGAGTTAAAACAGAATCTAAGACAACTTTTAAATAGCAATGTATCAAATGAATCTTTAAGGGAGAAAGTGATAACTCTATTAGAAGAGCAAATAGAAGATAAAGATCAGTTTGCTACAGTGAAATTCTGGTTATCTCAATTAAAAAGCAATGAAGATCTAAGGAATTTAATATTAATTCTTACATCTGATGAGTCTTTTGGATTAAGGCAAATTGGTATAGATCCATCGAACATTGAATCTAACCTACTTAATAGACGGTATAACGGAAATAACTTAACAGTTAAAGATACAGCCCCTGAAAATCAAGTGGTGCCTGACTTTAGTGCAGAATCATCTTTTTTACATAGGCTTGGTGGACAGCAAATGACTGATATTGGACAAGCGAAGCTCTTTAGTGCTCTGGCTGATTCCAGTGAGTCCCTCATAACTCGATTAAATGTGTTTGATGGTTATAGCGAAGATATTTCTTTAAAAAGACCTGGATTTAAGACTCATGAAAAGATTAGAAGACACATAGATTCTTTCAACCAAAAATCGACCCATAGATATAGAGAAATACCTATGCAATTAGCATTAAGTTCAGATCCAAGGCAAAGCTCAAGACGCTCTAAATCGTTTAGTGAAGATGAGTTTAAAGATTTAAGGGAATATGCTCCTGGTGACTCAATTAAAAGAGTTAATTGGGCTGCAACTGCACGCTCAGGTAAGCCTATCGTTAACACCTTTCAAGCTTTTAACGATGATCCAAGTACTACATACATTATCCCTTTTAACATGATTGATAGTCTAAGTTCTGATAAATTTCTGAACTCAAGCTTTGGAAGTTTCATAAATAAACTAGCAAGAGAAATTAAAGAGGGTAAGAAAGTAAACCTTGCTATCACATATTATGGAAGAGTTTTTGCAGAAATTCCCAACCATGAGCTGAGGCATCTTTTAAATAGTTCTACAGTAGATGAATATGGAAAGCGCAATAAGTTTTTTAATTTGGCCCTTGAATTGATTTATGCTAGTACAAGGGTTAGTGGCGATAATCATAATCCACCAAGTTCAAGCTCCCCAATATCATGTACTTCTTGGTTACCTAACCAAAGCAATCCTAGAGAGAAAAAAGGTAAAGTTGTGGCAATTGGATATGATGACAATGAGCTTAAATCATCAAGAAATCTATTTAATTTATGGCATAAAAAAGGTATTAGTATTTATAAAGGCACTTTTGAGGCTTTGGCTGCGTAGTAACTTCTTTCAAGGACCTACTCATTAAAGCTTCATGTCTTTAGGATCACTTGATCAAATCATCTATTTAACACTGCACTTTAAATTTGCCCATCTGTCAACCAATGATACAATATGTCAAGATACGACGAAACCAGCGAAAGAGTTTAATGCCAAAAAGAGAGTATGACTAGAAAATAAAAATCCCCACCATTAAGGCAGGGATTGCTTTTTAATGGTGCTCCCGAAGTGACTTGAACACTTGACCAATCGATTATGAGTCGACTGCTCTAACCAACTGAGCTACAGGAGCGCTGGTTTGTACTTTTGTATTTTGTGATAAATCTACTAAGTACTAAAACATTATAAAACGACTGTTAGTTCAGGTGTTAATAAATTCAGTTATTCTATAGTTTCCACAAATCTTTGGTGAGCCATAGGTTCCCGGTCGAATCTAAATTAATTTTGTCTTTGCAATTAGGGGGACTTGATCTGGGAATAGAAAATATAATGACAACAACGAAATTTGAAACAGAGATTAGCCCATATTTGAATTCAATAGCCCACTGGTCTTTGCTGACAGCATGTCAAGAACAAGAACTTGGTGCTTTGATAAAACAAGGATGTCAAAAGTCTAAAGATAAGATGATAAGGCATAATTTGAGATTAGTCATCTCTATTGCCAAGAAGTATCAAAACCATGGCATGTCTATTTTGGATCTGATACAAGAAGGCAATATTGGTTTGATTAAAGCTGTTGATAGATTTGATTCAAGTCGCGGTTATAGATTTTCTACATATGCGACATGGTGGATTAGGCAAGCGATTACCAGAGCGATTTCCAATAAAGCTAGATCAATTAGAATTCCTGTACATAAATTAGATTTGATGCGCAAAATTAGAAAAACAAATATGGAATTGCAAACTAAACTCAAACGTAAACCAACTGACAAGGAGCTTGCTGAAGCTGTTTCATTACCAATAGACAAAGTGAAATTAATGATGGTGCTTGCCGATAAAACCTTGTCGCTTGAAACTAGTATGAATTCTGGATCTGATGATGATATGAAGCTTGATGAATTGATTGCAGACCCGAATATAAATTCTATGCCAGAACTCAATTGTGAAGATCATATGTTGGTTGGTGATTTAGAAAAAGCAGTTTCATATCTAACTAATAGGGAGCAGGCTGTAATTAAATTGAGATTTGGTATCGAAACTAATGACAGTTGGACTTTGGATGCTATTAGTAAATTACTCAAGATGAGTAAGGAAACAGTGAGGCAGACTGAATATCAGGCATTGACTAAGCTCCAAGGACCAAGTCTTAAGCCGATATTGTCTGATTATTGTGTTTAAACAAGATACAATTGAATTATGATTCCTGTCCTCACTAGAGCCGAAATGGCAAATATAGATAAAGCCGTGGCAAGCTCGTATGAAGGGATTGGTTTTGAATATATGCAAAGAGCTGCTCGTGGCCTTTTTGATCTTGTGATTAATCGATACTTAGAGAGCCAAAAAAAAGGACAAAATGCGTTTGTTACTATTTTTGCTGGCAAAGGTAATAATGGTGGTGATGGAATTCTACTTGCTGCTTACCTTGCTGAAGAAGGTTATCCTGTTAAATGTTTTATTCTTGGCTCTGTTAGTGAACTAAAGAATGAAGCTAGGCATGCTTACTTAGAGCTTGAAAGAGGCAATAACAAAAACGAGTATCTTGATTTTATTGAAGATATTGCTGATATTGAATTGGTTCAAAAACATTTTGGAAAAATATCATCCAAATATAATAAGCATTTTTTTATTGATGCTCTCTTAGGAATTGGTGCCAAGGGCAAGCCCCAGGAGCCTGCTGCTAGCTTGATTCGTATTATTAATGAGTACTATACAAGTGTAGATACGATCTCTGTTGATTTACCTTCTGGCTCAGATGTTGATACAGGGGAAATTAATGTAGCATGTGTTAGGGCTCACAGCACCCTCACTATGGGCTATCCCAAGCTCGGTAGTTTTTTCTTTCCAGCACGAGCTAATTATGGACTGACTATTGTACAAAATCTCTCATACCCAATAGAAATATTTGAGCACGAATTTAAATCCAAAATATACTTTGCCAATACAGTTAAGCAACTCTTGCCGCCACGCATAGCGACTGGTTCAAAATACGATCATGGTTTTGCTACTTTGATTGCTGGTTCTCCTGGAATGGAAGGGGCTGCTAGCCTTGCCGGAACTGCAGCTTATAAATCTGGTCTTGGTTTATTGAAAATATTGACTGATGCTCAAACAAGAAAAATAGTTGCCAGTAATTTACTTGAAGCTATCAGCGAAGACATCGTTGATGATCTGCTGAAACAAGCTTGTGTTAAAAATCCAGCCGTCTTGGGACTAGGTCCTGGACTATCTTTGGCTTATAAAGATCAAATAACTAGCTTGATCAAGTCTTATAATGCACCGATGATTTTAGATGCTGATGCGATTAATAGTTTGGATACTAAATTACTCAAAAAACACAAGTCTGATTTATTAATTACTCCTCATGCTGGCGAGTACACTCGTCTCTTTGGCAAGTTTGATAAATCCTTGACTCCAATGGAATTGATTGAAGACTTGAGAGCTAAGGCTCAAGAATATCAAATGACTATTTTGTACAAAGGGGCACCGACTATCATTGCTGACCCAGGAGGCAAAGTGTTCTTGGTTCCTTTTGGCAATTCTGGGCTTGCTACAGCTGGTACTGGTGACGTCTTGACTGGACTGACTTTGGGCTTTGCTACTCAGCTTTATACTCTGCATGCAAGATACCCAGAGATTAGGTTCTTCTATACTGTTTTTGAAATTAGTCCTTTGACTCAAGCTGCTATTCTGGCTAGTTTTATTCATGCCAAGGCTGGTGAGAAAGCGTCTAAAGAACTTACTGAGTATTCAGTGATGGCTTCTGATTTATTGAAATATATTCCTAAAGTGATTGGGGAGCTTTAGTATTAGCTCAAAATACTTTTAGACTTTTGCTTTTGACATTACTAATAAAATCTAGTGTTGATGACTCAAGATATCTATAAATTATTTGGAGCGATGCTATCATTGTTATATGCAGCAGTCCTACAGCCCGAGTGAAGAATTTAAAGCCCAGGCTAATATCAAAGAAGCTGATTACCAAAAACTAATGCAGGATTTCAAGAATGATCCAGATAGTTTTTGGTTGGATCTTGCCAAAAAAAATCTAGATTGGTATAAAGAGCCAACTATGGCGATGTTGCGTAAGGATGAGCCCTTTTTTACTTGGTTTGAAGATGGTAAAACCAATATAAGTTACAACTGTGTTGATAGGCATCTCAAAACTCACGCAAGCAAGACTGCAATTGTGTTTGAAGGTGAGCTTGGTGACACTAGGACTTTGACTTATCAAGACTTGCATGATCAGGTTTGCAGGGCAGCTAACTTACTCAAAAGTATAGGAGTTAAGAAAGGCGATACTGTAACTCTGTATATGCCAATGTGCCCGGAAGCAATTATTGCGATGCATGCATGTTTGAGAATTGGTGCTGTTCATAGTGTGGTGTTTGGAGGGTTTTCGGCACACGCCTTGCGCGATAGAATAGTGGATCTTCAATCTAGGTATGTGATTACTGCTGATGGATCGTTTCGTCGTGGCAAGCTAGTGCCGCTCTTAGAGACCGTTAAAGAAGCTGTGGCTGGATTGAGCTTTGTTTCAAGTGTAGTTTGTTTTGATCGGATTAAACAAGTTGATTCTAGCTATGACGATTTAGAATTACAGAAATCAATTGTGAATTTGGTTACTTGGGATCTAAGTAGTTTTGAAGCGAATTGTGAGCCAGAACAACTGGACGCTGAAGACAAGAGCTTTGTTTTGTATACAAGCGGTTCAACAGGCAAGCCTAAGGGGATAGTGCATACGACAGCTGGGTATCTTCTTTGGACGCATTTAACCAGTAACTGGGTATTCGATTTGAAAACTCAAGACTGTGATTCAACTGTGGATACTCTGTGCGCCAGTAGAAATTCTCCAAATGCAAGGCTTGCGAATGATTTACAGGCTGAGTTGGCTGAGCCGCCAATGATGACTGTAAATCATGAGCGTAACGCAGCAGTTGGGGATTTATACTGGTGCACAGCTGATATTGGGTGGGTGACGGGACATAGCTATGTAGCCTATGGTCCCCTCTCTAACGGCGCCTCCATCTTCATTTACGAAGGCGCCCCAGACTATCCTGTTAAATCTCGTTTCTGGTCAATGATAGAAAAATACAAGATCAGTATTTTTTATACAGCGCCGACGGCAGTGAGAGCCTTTATGCAATGGGGTTTGGAGCATGTAGAGAAGCATGATTTGAGTTCACTTCGTTTGTTAGGCTCAGTAGGTGAACCGATTAACCCAGCTGCTTGGGAATGGTTCTACAAAAACATTGGCAAAGAGAATTGCCCTATAGTCGACACATGGTGGCAAACAGAGACTGGCGGGATTGCGATAACTACTTTGCCTGGAGTTAATGCAATGAAGCCGGGAGTGGCTGGTTTACCGTTGCCTGGAGTAGATGCTGATATCAGTGAAGAAGGATTATTGTATTTGCGCAAGTCGATACCTTCGATGGCTCGCACTATACATGGTGATGATCAAAGGTACATTGATACTTACTGGAGTCGTTTACCTGGTTTGTATACAGCAGGAGATGCTGCAACTAAAGACGTGGATGGTTATATCAAAATTGGTGGACGTATTGATGATGTCATCAATGTTTCTGGTCATAGACTTGGAACTGCTGAAATCGAGTCAGCGCTTGTGTCTCATGAGATGGTGGTAGAAGCTGCTGTAGTTTCTATTCCTCATGAGCTTAAGGGCGAGGGGATTGTTGCTTTTGTAGTAACAGCCAAGCAAGCTATAGAAGAAGAACTTAAGCAGCACGTTGTAAAAGAGATCGGTGCAATTGCAAGACCAGAACGCATTGTGATTTGCAGTGGCTTGCCCAAAACCCGCTCAGGCAAAATCATGCGCCGGCTCTTAAAAGATATTGCTCAAGGCAAAGAAATTAGCGGGGATATTTCTACGCTTGAGAATAAGCAGGTGCTTGAGGAGTTATTAGCTAAATGATTCCTCTATAGGACTAAATAGTTTGCTTAAGCTCTCTCTAGTAACGCCTGCATTAGCTTTTTTTGCATCATCGATTATTGTTATCTGTAATTTATCAAATAACTTTATAAAAGGAGTGACTAACTGTTGATTGTATTCTGAATGTATTCCCCGTGTAAGATATCTCAATAAGTCAGCTATGTTGTCAAAGATATTTCCAGAACGAATATGCTGCGTAGTTGGTTCAGGTAGTTGATCGGCTTGATATGCTAATTGACGAATAGACTGCTCTTCTATAACTGGATCTATATTGCCATCTCTAATACCTATTAGTGTTCTGGATATTTTACCTACTACTTCATTTTGATCTGTGGTTAACTTTAGTATGTTGTTTGAATTAGATCCTTGTGATGAAAAACGTACTGTTGTATTTACTTCTGCCATATTATTTAGTTCCTTTGTCTAGACAATATTATACAATTCCTCCATTATTTATGCAATCTTTATTTTATATTTTCTTTAATTAATTCAAGAGCTTCAGGGATTTTACTAGGGTCTTTCCCCCCAGCTTGAGCAAAATTAGGGCGTCCGCCGCCGCCGCCGCCACAAATAGTAGCTGCTGTTTTGACTGCATTAGAGGCGTTATAAATAGAGTTTTTACTTAGTTCTTGAGAAACTGCTGAGATAAAGGTCACTTTATCACCGGAGCTTGAAGCTAGAAATATAAAAGCCTGCTCGCCTTTGGCTTCGATTTTGGAGAGCAGGGCTTCGGCTAGAGTTTTGATAGCTTCGGCAGCCAAATCCTTGAAGATGAGATTTAAATCAGTAATTAGAATTCTCACACCATCACTATTGAGACTAGACTCTTGGATTAATTCATCAGCTTTGGCGACTAAGAATTGAGTTTGTTCTTTGAGTTTGGACTTAGCTTCTGCTTTAGCTTTTTCTTGTGCAGCTTGCTCCTCGGCTTGAGTTTGGGCTTTAAGTACTTCTTCTTCGCGGTGCTTAGTTGCTAGGTCATGAGCGAGCATGCGTATGCGGCGAATGCCTGCAGCCACTGAACCCTCTTGAGCCAGTACTACTTCTCTAATATCGCCAATGTTGTTGACGTGAGTGCCACCACATAATTCAATAGATGCAGTTTCTTGATCATCTCTGATAAACAAAACCCTAACCTCATCGTCATACTTCTCTTCAAAGAAACTAAGGGCACCAGCTTTGATCGCATCATCAAAAGCCATGACTTTAGTTGTGACTGGTAGTTTAGCTTGAATCCAGTCATTGACTATCTTTTCGGTCTTGGATATTTCTTCTTTAGTCATGGCTCTATCAAGATTAAAGTCAAAGCGAGTGTATTCCGGACTGACTTGCGAGCCCATTTGTTGAATGTCGTTTCCTAGTACTTTACGTAAGGCGGCTTGCAAGAGATGACAAGTTGTGTGGTGATAGCCAGTTAGGTTTCTTTGTTTTGCGTTTACTATAGCTGTTAGCTCATCACCGATTTGAATATTTGAACTGTCTACTAAGTTGTGAATAAAAATCCCTTCGATTCTTTTGACTTTGTTTACTTCGACGCCATTGACTGTGCCGGAGTCTGCCACTTGCCCGCCAGACTCAGCATAAAACGGCGTTTGATCAAGCACGATATCGTTGCCATTGACTGCAAGCACTTTGGCTTTGGCTTCAAGCTGGTCGTAACCAAGGAATTTAGTTGGACCATGTTCTTTGAGTAAATCAGCGACATAAGAATTCGATTCAACTGATGTCTTGAAATTACCTGTGCCAGAGGCTTTAGAGTGAGCATCTTTGGATTTTTGGTATGCTTCTAGATCAATGGTGAGTCCTTGCTCTTCAACAATATCTTTGCTTAATTCAAGTGGTAAACCGTAAGTTGAATAAAGATCAAAAATAAATTCTCCGTCGACTTTCTTGTCACTAGCTTTGAGTTTGTCCTCCAGCAAGGCAAGTCCATTGACAATAGTTTTAGCAAAAGCTTCTTCCTCTTTGCGGCAAACTGAAATGATCGCTTCAGAGTTGGCTTGAAGCTCCGGGTAGGCTTGTCCATAGTTTTGAATTAGACTACTGCAGTGTTTGTAAAGAAAAGCATCTGTTTGATTGCGGATTAAATAAACAAACCTAGCAGCGCGTCTTGTGATCATTCTAAGGACATAACCGCGTCCCATATTACTTGGTCTAACTCCGTCAGCAATTAGGAAACAAAGACAACGCAAGTGATCCGTGATGATCTTGAGGTATTGGTCTTGCTCATTGTGTTTGCCGTATTCTACGCCAAGATCTTTGGCAAGGCTTTGCATCACATTGAATAGCTCATTGGTTTCAAAAGAGTTGTTGACTCCTTGTAATATCGTTGCGATTCTTTCTAGTCCTGCGCCAGTATCGATATTTTTATTTTCAAGTGGAGTGAATTTGCCTTCCTCGTCTTTAAGAAATTCCATGAAAACCAAGTTCCAGATTTCAAGGTACCTGTCTTCTGGGTCACTGATGTGATCACCAAGATCATAGTATATTTCGCTACAAGGTCCGCATGGACCGCTTGCTCCCGGAGGTCCCCAGAAATTGTCTTTGCGACTCATCTTCCAAATACGTTTTTGGCGCTGTTCTAAATCAGGGAAGTCTCGTGCAAGAATCTCTAGCCAAATTGCTTGGGCTTCAGTGTCCATTGGGTTTTGTTCGTCGCCTTCAAAGATTGAGACGTATAGTTTATCAGCATCTAGTTCCAATTCTTCTCTGACAAATTGCCAAGCCCATGAGATTGCTTCGTTTTTGAAATAATCACCAAAGGAGAAATTACCGAGCATCTCAAAAAAACTATGATGTCTAGTGGTGCGCCCGATATTTTCCAGGTCACTGTCTTTGCCACCGACACGCGCGCATTTCTGTACTGTGACAGCTCTTGGCGGCTCGGGAGTAGGTTTGGTGCCGACAAAGATTGGTACGAATTGCACCATGCCAGCTGCGTTAAGTAATAGGGTTGGGTTATCGGGTACTAAAGATCCTGAAGCAATATACTGATGTTTGCGATCGCATTTCTTAGTAAAGAAATTAATCCATGTTTCTCTTATTTCTTGGCAACTAAGATTCTTCACGACTTTATTCTAGCCAACTTTGCGTTGGTCGCCTTCTTCAGAGTTTTGTTCTCTTTGTTTGTCAATTGCTCTAAGTCTTTCTCTTTCTGATTTACGTTTGTCTGACTCTTCTTTAATGAGGGTCTTGACTCTCTCTGGAGTTCTGGTGCTTGCTAGATCAATGAAATTCTCAAAAGGGATTTTGACAAATTTGCCATTTTTGATTTCTTCAAGAACAGCAAATACTTCTTCTTTGTCTAGAGTTTCTTTTTGTAAGAGGATTTGTGAGACGGCAAGTAACTGTTCTCTATGCCCTATAAGCTTGGCTTTAACTTCTTCGTAGAGTGCTTGGATTAATACTTGCACTTCTTGGTCTATTTTGTTGGCATAGGCTTCACTGTAGTTCTTTGAGGTGTATTCTCCTTCAAGATATGGATTACCATGTTTTTCTCCGTAAGCAACAATACCAAGACTTTGGTTCATGCCAAATCTAGTAATCATGGCACGAGCAATCGCTGTGCAGCGTTCCATGTCATTGGATGCGCCGCTAGTAACATTGCCTTTGCCAAATATAATTTCCTCTGCTGCCCTGCCAGCGAGTAGTACACGCATTTCAGTTTTGAGCTGATCTTCTGACTGAGATACTTTGTACTCTTCTTCAGTTGACCAAGTTAAACCAAGTGCCATTCCTCTTGGGATGATAGTTACTTTATGAAACTCATTACTAGATTCATAATAGATGCTAGTTAAGGTGTGACCTGTTTCATGTATCGCAGTGCAAACCTGATCCTTGGGCTTGATGATTTTACTTTTTTTCTCTGGTCCGATTGCAACTTTGTCGATAGCTTCTTCAAGGTGTCTCATTGAAATATCTTTGGCTTCCTCTCTTGCTGCAAGAATTGCCGCCTCGTTAATGAGATTGGCTAAGTCAGCACCAGAAAAACCAGGGGTGCGTTTGGCAAGTGTATCTGTGTCAACGTCCTGGGAGAGAGGCTTGCCGCGTACGTGCACATTAAGAATATCTGTACGTCCATTAAGATCAGGAGTGTCAATGCTGACTTTGCGGTCAAAGCGACCTGGTCTTAATAAGGCTTTGTCGAGTACGTCTGGTCTATTGGTTGCTGCAAGTACGATGATTCCACTATTGGGTTGGAAGCCATCCATCTCGACTAATAATTGGTTTAGTGTTTGTTCACGCTCATCGTTACCACCACCGGACATACCACTACGTTGACGCCCAACTGCATCAATCTCGTCAATGAAAATAATGCAAGGAGCATTTTTTTTGGCTTGTTCAAAAAGATCTCTAACTCTACTTGCACCAACACCAACAAACATTTCTACAAAGTCTGAACCAGAGATTGTAAAGAATGGCACTCCTGCTTCGCCGGCAACAGCTTTGGCCAAGAGGGTTTTACCGCAACCTGGAGGTCCAACAAGGATTACTCCTTTGGGGATTTTGGCTCCTAGTGATGTATATTTCACTGAGTTTTTGAGAAAGTCAACGATCTCTTCAAGCTCTTGTTTACTTTCTTCAATACCGGCAACATCATCAAAACTTATATTAGTGTTGCGAGTCATAAGTTTGGCACGACTTTTGCCAAAAGACATTGGACCGCCAGCGCCGCCAGCATTGCGTAACATGAACATCAAAAGACCAAAAAGTATAAGTGGTACTAAGAGATTGGAAATAATCCCAGCCCAGATACTATCGCCTTGTTGAGCTTTTACATCTACTTGTATACCTTGTTTAACTAATTTATCTGCCAGTTCTGGGTTTGCACCTAAAAGATTGGCTGGGACTCTTGCATAGTAAATATCCCCGCTTTTGTCTTCGATTTTGGCAACATCTTCGCCATTTGTTAGTTCCACCTTATAGGCAGTTGATACTGTACCGTCTGATGGTAATACCCGTTTGATGAATTCGCTATAGCTTAGAACATTGCGTTGTTTTTCTTGTCCCATTAAGCTAATTGCAAATAATGACAGAAATAGAATCAAGATGATAAATGGTAGAGTGGTTGGCAGTTTCTTCATTTTATGTGATTCTATCACTTAATATGCTTCGCTGAGATTTGGAGATAATTCCGACTATCAAAACTAGTCTATAAACCTGTTTCTAAAGTGCAGCTTGACATCAAGTTTTCTAGTTGGATCCATGAAACAGGTTTTGTCCGTGTGGCGCACTTGATAGATAATAATTGAGATTTTAGATTGCTCAGTGTATTATTAATATAATTTTTGTTTTCAGCTTGGCTATAATCAACTTATTAAGCTATAGTTAAATTGTTCCGGATCCTCTGTGGTAAATGAAATATTAACAAATTTTAATTCAAGTTTACTTGGTTTTTGCCGATATATACCGATAGTAAGAGATTTCACATTTATCTCTAGGGTTAGCCCTAGGGAACTTTCCCTTTTTGGGCCTATATCAGTAGGGTGAGCTTTGGTAAGACAAATCTTCCAAAGTTCCCAAACCCCAACAGGAGCCCCACTCATGACAACACAACAAAATCAAACACGAGAGGCAGTTATTGCCTTGAGTCCAGTTCAGTCTACCGTTCAGATAACAAAAGAATTGAATATGGCTGGCTACAACAGAATTGATAGAGTCGACTATCAAGAAGCTTTAATTCAAGCAGTACAAGCTAGAAAACCTCAAATTATTATTGTTACCAGTGAATTACCTGGTCGCAAAACAATGATTGAGATGTTTAGCGAAATTGCTGAAGCTTCGCCAAACACAAAAATCATTTTCATCTCGAAATCGATTCCAGAAGAGATAATCTTGAACTTATATCTTGCAGCAAATCTTTGCGCTTGGCTACTTAGTGAAAGATCTGATAGAACTCTATCTTTTGCAATTGAATCGGCTGAAGCAGGTCAATTATTCCTTGACTTTGTAATCAATAAATCAATCAGAAATCTGATTAGCGAGAAGCAATCAGTGCTTACAAATGCTAATGCTAATTTCGGTAATCTTGAATTACTTACTGAAAGAGAAGCTGAAGTACTTAAGTACTTGTGTGAAGGTCTTAACTATAAGAGCGTTGCACAAAAATTGTTTATCTCTGAATCTACAGTTAAAACACATATCAATAACGTGTTCACCAAGTTGAAAGTTAATGATAGAACCCAAGCTGTTCTTTATGCTCTTAGACATGACCTAGAGTCATTAATGAGAGTTACTATGAACAACGCTAAAGCATCTAGCTCTAAATAATAGTGAAATTTTGAGTGGAATTTCCCTAATATCTTTAAAAGGATTCGACGAAAGTTGAATCCTTTTTGTTTGTGCTGCTTTACTAGCTGCATAAGTTCACGATCTTTATGGTTGAGACATTTCGTTGCTGACATGTGCCAATGCGCAAAGCTCAGCAATGTGTATTACCTATCAATAGGGGTTTTCAGCGTACTTTATATTTATTAATTCGACCTAATGAATTGATACAGTAGAGCTAATTAGGTGAATAATATGAATAGGAACTAAAATACAATGTTTGAAAGATTTACAGAGAAAGCCATAAAAGTAATAATGTTAGCTCAAGAAGAAGCTAGACGATTAGGACATAATTTCGTAGGAACGGAGCAAGTTTTACTCGGATTAATTGGTGAAGGAACAGGAGTTGCCGCTAAAACACTCAAGTCAATGGGAGTTAATCTTAAAGACGCTAGAGTTGAAGTAGAAAAAATTATTGGACGTGGTTCAGGTTTCGTCGCTGTTGAGATTCCTTTTACTCCAAGAGCAAAAAGAGTTCTTGAGTTAAGTTGGGATGAAGCGAGACAGTTTGGACATAACTATATCGGTACTGAGCATCTTTTACTTGGTTTGATTCGCGAAGGCGAAGGTGTTGCTGCAAGAGTACTTGATAACTTGGGAGTAGATCTTGCCAAAGTTAGACAACATATTATTAGATTACTTGGTGAATCTTCTAGCGCTGGCACAAGTGGTGCTACAGGCGGATCCTTATTAGGAGTAGGTTCTAGTGGTACTAGCGGTAAAGCTGGAAGCGGACAGCAAGGTGGAAGAACAAGAACTCCTACCCTTGATGAGTTTGGTACTGACCTTACACTTGCTGCTCAAGAAGGACGTCTTGATCCTGTAATCGGAAGAGCAGAAGAAATCGAAAGAGTTATTCAGATTCTTGGAAGAAGAACAAAAAATAATCCAGTTTTAATTGGTGAACCTGGTGTTGGTAAAACGGCAGTGAGTGAGGGACTAGCGTCGCGCATCGTTTCAGGTGATATACCTGAATTATTAGATGGCAAAAAATTAGTTATGCTTGACCTTGGCTTATTAGTTGCTGGTACTAAATACCGTGGTGAGTTTGAAGAAAGATTGAAAAAAATCATGGATGAAATTCGTTCAGCAGGTAACATCATGCTGGTAATTGATGAGCTCCATACTTTAATTGGTGCCGGTGCTGCAGAGGGAGCAATTGATGCTGCTAATATCCTCAAACCTGCTCTAGCACGTGGTGAGCTGCAATGTATCGGTACTACTACTCTTGATGAGTATCGTAAACACATCGAACGTGATGCTGCACTTGAACGTCGTTTCCAACCAGTTTTAATTAACTCTCCATCAGTGGAAGAAACAATCGATATTCTTAGAGGACTTAGACAAAAATATGAAGAGCATCATAAACTCATTATCACTGATAAGGCAATTGAAGCTGCGGCTACTTTATCTGATAGATATATCTTTGATAGATTTCTTCCTGATAAAGCGATTGATTTAGTTGATGAAGCTTCATCAAGAGTGAGACTTCGCGCTAGTTCATTGCCGCCAGAAGGTAAAGAATTAGAAAATGATTTGATTAAAATTTCACGTAGTAAAGAAGAGGCAATTCGTAATCAAGAATTTGAGAAGGCTTCGCAATTACGTGATGAAGAAAATGATCTAAGAGACAAGATTAGAGAAATTCAAGAGGAATGGAAAAAAGAGCAAGAGAAAAATAAACCCAAAGTTGAAGAAGAAGAAATTGCTCATATCGTATCATGCTGGACAGGTATCCCTATTGGTGACTTGAAAAAAGGCGAAAATGAAAAGCTCAAAAATATGGAAGACATTATTCATAGCAGAGTGATTGGGCAAGACCCAGCAGTTACTGCTGTTTCTAAAGCAATCAGAAGAGCTCGTTCAGGATTGAAAAACCCAGAACGTCCAATTGGTTCGTTTGTTTTCTGTGGACCAACTGGTGTTGGTAAAACAGAACTTGCAAAAGTACTTGCTGACTACTTCTTTGGTAGTGCAGAGAACTTGATTAGAGTTGATATGTCAGAGTACATGGAAAAACACACAGTTAGTAAATTGATTGGTTCACCTCCTGGCTATGTCGGTTACGGAGATGGTGGTCAATTAACGGAGGCTGTTAGACGTAAGCCTTATAGCGTTGTACTTTTTGACGAGATTGAAAAAGGTCATCCTGATATATTTAACGTCATGCTACAAATGCTTGACGATGGTCATTTGACTGACAGTCGTGGACGTAAAGTTAGTTTCAAAAATACCATCATTATTATGACTTCCAACGTTGGTGCCAATAGAATGTCTAGTACTGGTGGAATTGGATTCTTTTCTGGTTCAAAAGATAAAGCTGAAGAAAATGAATATCAACGTATGAAAGAAGCTGTAATGGAAGAAGTTAAACGAGCTTTCAAGCCTGAGTTTATTAATAGACTTGATGATGTTGTTGTCTTTAGACATCTTAATAGAGATGATATGCGCTTGATCGTTAACATCTTAATTAAAGAACTTGAACTTAGATTGAAAGAACACGGAATGACTATTGAGCTTACTGACGAGGTTAAAGACAAAGTCGCTACTGAAGGTTACAAACGTGCTTTTGGTGCAAGACCAATGAAACGCTCTATACAAAAGCTTTTGGAAGATGAGATATCTGATGAACTTATTAATGACAGACTTGGTCCTGGCAATAGAGTTCAAGCGTCATTAGAGTTTGATGCAGAGTTTCCTAAGGAAAAAGACTACAGTAAAGAAGCAAAACAACCTACTGATGATGAGAAAGAAGCTGATATTAGACAAGCTCTTATTAAAGCCAAGGTTAAATTCGAAGTGATTGGACAATATACTCAAGAAGAGCAAGAAGCTTTGAAGAAGTCTACTATTAAGACTAAGAATAAGGTCTTGACGCTGTCTAGTACAGGAGCTACCGTGGGCGGAGCATCTAAAGAACCAGCAGGTAATAAAACAGCTTAGATCACGTTTAAAGCTCCAATAACTGCGTTATATGAGTTCTCATTTGCCTGAGCAAACTTAGTACGCGCCCTTCGGGCTCCAGGTCTATAACACAATCTAAGAGTGTCGGTAATACTTGAACCTTCGAGATAGCTATCAGACCCATTTATGGGTTTCGAAAGAACTCTATTGTAAGTTCCCACTGGCAATCTTAGTCAACTTTTCATTAAGAGCCTTAGCTTTCTCTAGTCGTTTGGTGCCGAGTATATCAACACAACTTGAACCCTCTGCGCAGAGTTCTTCTAATCTCATAGAGTGTTTGTAGGCTAGGTCAATATTGCCGATCAGATATTGTAATTGAGACATCTCGTAATTGGCTTCTATTGAGTCAGGCTTGAGTACTAAACTATTGCGTAAGAATTTAATAGCACTTTCTAATTTGTCACCTGGGTTTTTCATTAGTTGTAATTGTGAATCAGGCAAGCTTGATAAATAAATCTTGGTTAGTTCAAGTTGTAAAGACCAAGAGTTGGGGTTGAGTTCTAGTGCGTTGGTGCATTTTTTGATTGCAATTCTTTTTAGTCTCTCAGCCTCAGCTCCCTTACTCTGAGTGGCTTTGAAGAGATGAAAGCTTGCTAGTCCGCGATAGGCATCAATACTGAATTCGTCAACCTTGAGGGCTTCTTCATATAAATCAAGGCTTAGTGCCATGTCTCTAGTTTTGAGCCTATTGTCTGGGTATTGAAATTGTTTTACTTTTTGGAAGATGATTTGGGCTTTGACAATTTTGAGTTGATGGTTAGCTTGATCGATTTCTATTGCTCTATCAATTAATGCCTGAGCTTTGTCCCATGATTGATCATACATATAAATTTGAGCGAGGCTTGCAAGTTGATAACTATTAAGTTTGGTTTCCCCCATCAAGCCTTCAAAGATGACTACTTGTGATTTTTTGCCACTCATGACCATGTCGGCAAAACGTGATTCAGCTTGATAAATCAATGAATCAGCTTCTTCATCGTTCATATTGTTTTTGTGGATGTGATAGAGCGCTAGATAGCTAGCTGGCGTCTTGTTGATGTTGTGCATTTGCTCAGCGATCCCTAGAGCTAGTTTAGGGTGCGGCTTTGAGCTGCTTTGGCTGTGCGCCATGGCGATTCTGGTAAGAAGGCTACTGTCTTTTTGTAATGCGAGGTATCCAATGATATCTTCAGGGATACTATGTTTTTCTATATAACTAAGATTGGTTTTGATTGTTTGGTAGAACTGACTGAGTTGCTTTGGAGTATGGAATTCAAGCAGCATATTGTCATCGGTATTTAGTTTTTGCTTGTTTGATGTCTTGTCATTCTTTTCACCATTGTGCTGATTAGCTAGTTTGGGTTTATATTCGTTGGTGCCGACATCTATATTACTAATATATTTTAAGATCTTGATGTTTTGATGTGCTTGGTTACCAGCTTGCTTGTTTAATAATTTATTGATTGCTGCTGGGCTCAATACTAAATTGGATAGCAAGTCAGCGTCATCATTAATACCAATATATGAAAGTTCTTGTTTTACTTCTTTGTGCTTCATTAGCTCATTCATTTTCTTGCTGTCTAGCTCTAAGTCTTGCTTTGAGCCAATGAGTAATAGCTCGGCAGCATCTCCAGGCTTAAATGCCATGCTATTTGGGAAGACCTGACTAAAGGTGCGTAAGGCAATTTCTAGGTGCTCTGGATCAATTGAATATAGCTGTATCCACTGTTCAAAGATTCCATCTTGATTGAGATTGGAAGATGCTAGTTGCCAAAATTCTTCAGTAAAAAGATTTGCTGAAATCCATGGATCAGAAGGTTGGGAGATTATTAGGTCATAAAGTGTGCCAGCACCTTGTTTGGTTCTATTGGCGATTAAGAAATTTCTTGCATCTGTAATATGATGATTGAGCTTGATTGGACCATAGTCCTTGGTCATTACCGCATTGAAATATTGGCCTGCTGCTTTGTAGACCAGCTCTTCAATTTCACAAACATCTACTTGCTTGAGCTCGGCTTTGGCGCCGATCTTAAGTAGAGACTTGTGACTAATGCCTGAGCCCATACCTATCAGTAAAGCATTTTGTATATTGGGTTTGACGAAGATCGGTAATTGCCCAAGCAAGACTTGAGTCGTCATGTCTGCTTTGGATGGATCTTCTGGATTGATTGGCATTCCTGCTTCAATCTTGCCATTGGTTTTGAGAAATATAGCGTTGGCGGCTTTGTTTTCTACTACTGTGACAACACTGTTGATACCTTCTTCGTGCATTAGTATCCGTTCTGAGATGGCACGTTTGTAATCCTTCTTGGTTATTGATTTATATTTCATGCCTTTATAGATTGCAATCCCGCTGGAGATTTCATTGGCGTCTAGTTTGGGCAGAAAGCTAATGCTTAGAATACAAGCAAGTATTGTTGCTATTGCTAGTGGGTTAAACTTGGAATCATATAAATTAGTGAAGAGCGCAAGAGCAAATGCAATGCAAATTAATGTAATTAAGCAGCCATAAGTGCCGCTGCCAAATTTGCTAAATAATGGAATGAGAACAAAGCCAGTCAAGAATGAACCAGCGATGGCTCCAAAGGTGTTGATGTATGATGCTTTGGAAACCCTTGTACCAACTGGTTCTAGCTTACGATTCTCTATTATGTTGGTTTTGCCAGAAACTAGATAAAGCACAAATGCAAAGATCAAGCCTTCAAATGCAGTGACGGGAACGATGATTGCCGCTATGCTCATGAACTTGATTATGTTTGAGAGTAACCAAGGTGAGTAACCTAAGATGTTTTCTATTGTTTGGTTGAGGTTTAAGAAATACCAAGGTGCTTTATTGAAAAATGATGATGAGATTGCTATTAAACAAGCAAAGCTCAAGAGTGAGTAATTAAGGAAGCTTTTGTAGCTTAGATTGAATTTATGGATGAAATTAATCAGATAATTAAGCATGAAAGCTCCAAGGCTGATACCGCCAAGTACTGCTATCAGGATTATAGTTAGTGAATAAGTAGATGAGCCGATAATTAAAGTCAAAACTTTGGTCCAAATGACTTCTAGCCCAAGGTTAATAAAGCCAATTGTAAATGCAATCAACAGTAATAAATAGTTAACTCGTTTGTATTCTTTACTCTGCTCATGCTTTTCATGCGGGTCTTTATTATCCTTGGCTAATTTGCAGATGAAGTCCCAAACACCGATGATACTTGCGTTTGAGAAGCTTGCACGATTGTAGAATATACAAAAATAACAGAGAATGGCTATTGTTAAATTGCTAAGAACAGCAATCCGAGTGCTGAAATCTAAGCCAAATACTGGCAATAAATAAAATCCACAAATTGCCGCTCCAATAATGGCACCAAAGGTGTTGACTGCATATAAATTACTTGCCAGAAACTGAGAATCTTTATGTTCGGCTTTATCTATATTTAACAGCTCTGTGAGTAATGGAAAACTAAGCCCGATCAAAAGAGTTGGAATGATTAACATGATTGCTGAAAGCACAAACTTGATTAAAGAGCCGACCATTAAGTTATCAACTGCGATTTGTGCAAAGGGCAGCCAGATCTTGCCAAGGAAATTACTGCCAAGTAAAAATGGCACCATTAGGGCGTAAACGCCTAGTAATAACTCAATAAAAGCATATGCATATATAAGGATGTAGCTATGAGCCATTCTTACTATATGGTTCTTTTCTTCGCTTTGATAATCATGCTGTCTAAAATATTTGTTTATGATGACCCCAGAAAGCCAAGTGCCAACTGCAATTCCACCAATAAAAACAGTAAGCATAGTACTAAGTGCCAGGCTATCAGTACCGAATATTTGTCTTAACAACCTTAGCCAAGTTAATTCATAGACTAGTGCCACTGCGCCGCTAAGAAAAAAACATATAAAAGAGATGGGGACGATGAATTGCATTAGTTCTTACAGTATATATTAGACTTGTTGCCAAAGGGCTTCGTCCTTGTGCAATAACTCTATCAAAACCTGGCTTTGGCAGCTGTCAATGCAGCTAGTGACCGTTAGCCAAAAAGAGACGAGCTTGCTAGTTCTCTTTTTCCATGAGATAATAGTCAAGTGAAATTACTCCTAATTGGCTCAGGCTCAAAAGAACATGCAATGATCTGGAAGCTATTGGCTTCTGATAAATTTGCTGATATTGAAATAGTTGCTGCGCCTGGTAATCAAGCGCTTGCCAAGCTTGCTGATTGTGTTGATGTTGATATTAATGACATAGATAGATTATTAGAGATTGCTATTGCACGCAATATTAGTTTGACCATAGTTGGAGATTCTCGATTGTTTACTATGGGAATCGTTGATCTATTTAGAGCAAACAACAGGTTAATCATGGGTCCAACTCAATTGGCTGCTGAAATTGAGTCGTCAAATGCCTTTGCACGTGACTTTCTTTATCGTAATCAGATACCAGGTCCGCGTTTTGTCTGTTTTGATAATCAAGCTGTAGCTGAAGCCTTTTTGGAAAGAGCAAGTTATCCACTGAGAATTTGCGTCGATAAAGAATTTGAAACAACTAAACCAGCAAGGGTTGCTTGCGATATTGTTGAAGCTAACAAAGTTATTAAGAGCATGTTCAAGAATCGTTTTCTATCAAGAACTAGTTCCAAAGTTATTTTTGAAGAGGTTTTGGAAGGTCCCAAACTTAGTATCAACACTGTCTGTGACGGCACTAGAGCACTATCTTTGCTGCCTGTGCAAGCATACAGAGAAGAAAACGAATTAGATTCATACCAAGATATGGGGGCTTACGCACCTACACCTGTTTTGACTCCTGATCTAATGATGCAAATTCGTAATAAAATTATTGACCCAACTTTGGCTGCAATGACTAAAGAAGGAAGAACTTATTCTGGTTTGTTAGCTTTTGATATTGTCTTAGATTCAAGAGACAACAATAAACCCAAACTACTTCAATACAGAACTTGTTTTGCCGACTCTGACGCGCAGGTGATTTTGCCGCTACTGGATGAAGATCTGTTTGAATTGTTTATGGCTTCAGCGAACCTTGATCTGAGTTTTTATAAAGAAGGACTTCACAAGTTTTTGGGTTGTGCGCTCTCTGTGAACGTCGTAACTGCTGACAGTGTTGCTGGTTACAGACAAAACCTAGGAGCACTTGATTCGATTAACAATCAACTTGGTGAAATTACTGAGACCTGTGCTGGCTTGCCATTAGTGTTTTATGGTCTCACTGGCTCTAAAGAAGCGCATGAAAAGGAATCTGAGATCTTTGGTGCGACTGCAGTTGCTGACAATCTGCTTGATGCACAAATTCTTGCTTATAAATTAGCGGGCAAAATTACTTTGCCATCAAAGTACTTTGAACCTAATATTGGTGATGCCGGAATGATTAATTGACTAAAGTAGTCATGAAATGCCCAATAACTTCTTACGCTAGTCCTTATTTGCCAGAGCAAACTTCGGATAAATCCTGCGGGCTCGCAAGCCTGGCTCTTGAACATTTTCTAACAACTTTGTTGATTTGCGACTATGTGTCCAGGTTGTTTAAACAAAAAAAATCGAGGCTAGTAGAAAACTTAGCCTC
>JAQCFG010000023.1 GCA_027618255.1 Cyanobacteriota bacterium | reverse complement strand
AATGGCTAGGGTCTAGTCTTTTTTACAAAACACAAATTAATATGCTATAATACTTTACGTGTTCAGGGGGTTTAGGAGAAATAATAATGTCAGCAGTTAATCAAATTTTCAATGGCCAAACAGTTACGGCTCAGTCAAATCAAGAACCAAGTTTTACAGCAAGTGGAGATTTTGCTCCAACAGCTCTGCCAACACAAGCTCCAGTAGCGCAACAATTAGCTCAACCAGTAGCTAATAATATAGAACAAGTTTTGGCTAAGTATTTAACAAGCCTTCAAGCTATCCAACCAGAAAGCAGCGAAGCTAATGATCCAGAAGCTAATGATGCAATGGCTTTCATTCAAAACCTAATAGCACAATCTCCGTTAGCAGGATTATTTGGTGCTACTAATAATTCAGAACCAAGCAGTGCGATGAAAGCCGCACTAGAACAGCTTCCTCAACTAGAACAAGCTGTCACTGCAAAAATCACCAGCCTATTAGCAAACCCTCAATTTATTGATTACGCTAGCAAAGCAGACTCTCAAGGTGTTCAAGATGCTGACCTAGTTGTCGCAGCAACAGTAGCGGCAGTCAAATCATTAGCCGGTTCCACAGACAAGAACGCAATCGTTAAACAAGCACTTAATTCATTCCTAACAAAAGCAATTGGTGCAGAATTAGCTCAAGCACATCAACAAGTAGTTAATGCGCAAGCAGCTAATGACCCCCAAAGTCCTGAAGCCCTGTTTGGAACAGTAATTAAAGAACTAGCACCTGCATTTGGTGAAGTTATGCAAGTTGAAGAGACGGCTCAAGCAACAAGGCTTAAAACTCTACCTAGACTACTCACTAGTTTTGGAAATGCATTATTAAATGCAGCAAAAGCATTGCAAGCACAACTAGCACCAGAAGCTACAACAACTGTTTCACAAGCTCAACCTATAGCAACTAGCTTCACGGCTTAGTAACTAACCGAGCCCCAGTATAATAATGTCCAAGAATTTCTTGGTAGTTCTTGCCCGTTTCGGCAAAAGCTTTGGCGCCATATTGAGACATACCGATACCATGTCCAAAACCAAATCCAGCAATTCTTAGTTTCCCTTGATCAAAACTAATTCTAAAATCAGTACTTCGCAAACCAAGTTGGTGACGGAACTCCTCGCCAGTCAATGTTGCAAAGCCATTAATTCCACCTATTAATACTTGAGTTGCTCTGCCCTCAATAGATCTATTAGTAACAGTGACTGATTCAATCGTTCCGATTTTCAAATCCACTAACTTGCTATCAAGCTCTATCTGACTAAAGCTCATTTGCCATTTACCATGACTGGCATTCGCTGGTTCTTTACGTGGCACTAGATATTCTTCAGAACTTATTCCCCAGCCTTCTTCTGGACTTGCACTATATCTACCAGCCATACTCGAAAAATACGCATTCACAAAAGAACCTTGTTGATCGATCAAATACTCTCCTTGAGTAGCTTTGATCGCAGCATTAGTACTGAGTTTTTCTTTGTCATAACCCAAATAAACCTGATCCTCAACACTAGATTTAAGATCATAACCAAGAGCGTTCCGTCTTCCAAGCATCGAAAGACTATAAGTTCTTGCAGCCACTGCTTGTACCTTCAGCGCTTCAGAGTGCCAAGTACTTGGCATCTCTGCCGGGACGACTCCTTGCAAGTAATCTTCTAAATCAAGTCTGTTAATAACTGTAAAATAATCATGCTGAGGTTTTATCACTATAGAGCCTCGATAGGTTTGACTTATATTGCCATGTTTGATTTTAAACAAGCAATCCTCTTTACAAATAAACTCCACAATACGGCTAGTAGTTATTAAATCAGGCTCAGCAGCGATCAATAATGAGTTTGCAGCAGCTGGCGAAGAGCGAATCAAAGCTCGATCACCAGTTTTCTTTTTTAACATCGTTCTTGAATTTGCAAAAGCTGCATTGTTATCAAGATCTTCATTAACTTCGTAATCTTTATTAGCTGTTAGATATAAAGTATCAATCTGGTCATATAAACCAATTGAGATTTCTTGAGCTTGAACCCCAGTCATTGCAAGCCCCCAAAAGAGAATCACAAAAAGCGAAGCCCTCCAAATTAATGTATTAGATTGCCGCGCCCTTCGGGCTGGCAATGACGAAGATCTAAAGCAACTCATAGAATTCCTTCTCGTTAAGAATCTTGACTCCCAACTGCTCTGCCTTATCATGTTTTGATCCTGCATTCTCGCCACAAAGCAAATAAGAAGTCTTCTTGGAAATAGAAGAGCCAACTTTGCCACCATTGTCTTTAATTAAAGCTTCGTAATGAGAACGGCTCTCAGTAAGGGTTCCAGTAATAACAAAACTCAAACCCTCAAGACTAGTCCCCACTTGTTTTGCAGCATTGCTTTGAATATCAAGAAGTTCTGGTTGAGCTTTTAAGCTCTTGCGAATCTCATTATAGGTATCAGACTCAAAAAATTCCTGCAGTGATTCAATTATTTTAGGACCAAGACCATCCACCTTGAGTAAAGACTCACCATAATTATTCAAAAGTTCTGACTCTAAAATAGCGAGATCAGGAAAATAGCTTGCTATCAGTTCAGCGACATTGACGCCAATATGCTTGATACCTAAAGCAAAAAGAAAACGAGAAAAACTCTGGCTACGACTTGCGCGAATAGAATCAATAGCATTCTGTGAGGACTTTTCAGCCATGCGCTCAAGACCAGCAATATCTTCAAGCTTGAGCCGGTATAAATCCAATGGGGTTTTAATTAATTTATTTTCAAGCAGAGTAGCAACCAGCGCAGGACCAACTCCACCAATATCCATTGCACCCTTAGAACACCAATGCTGTATACGCCTCAAGACTTGTGCTGGACAACTAGCTACATTAGTACATTTATAACTCACATCCTCTTTCTCAACTTCTGAACCGCAAACGGGGCAAGCGATCGGCACTTCAATGGCTTGAGTCTCACCTCGCTTGGCAAGATTCACACTAACAATCTCCGGAATGATCTCACCAGCCTTGCGAACGTTAACCCAGTCACCAACTCTAATACCAAGCCGTGTGATTTGATCAAAGTTGTGTAAAGTAGCTCGCTTAACTGTTGTGCCAGCAAGTTGTACCGGACTCAAATTAGCCACTGGCGTAATAGTACCCAAGCGCCCAAGTTCATAATCCACAGATTCTATTTGAGTCTCAGCAATTTCAGCGGCAAACTTGAGGGCAATAGCCCAACGTGGTGACTTGGCTGTAGAACCTAGAGTCTTTTGTAAATCAATTTGATTTATTTTTACAACCGCTCCATCAATCTCATAATCAAGACTATTTTTGTTTTCCTGCCAATAGGTATAAAGCTCTATCACCTCGTCAATGGTCTTGCAAACTTTGTTATTGGCGGCATTAGTCTTAAAACCAAGCTCTTCAAGCTGTTTCAAGCTCTCCATCTGAGTTTCAGCCTGCGGAAATAAAGCATAAAAAATCGCATCAAGCTTGCGACTTGCTGTCACCTTGGAATCAAGTTGTCTTAATGAACCAGAAGCGGTGTTGCGCGGATTAGCATAGATGGTGCCACCGAGCTTTGTTTGCTCTTCATTAATGTGAGCAAAGTCTTTTTTATTAATATACACCTCACCGCGAATTTGAAACTTAGATCCTAGCTGCAAAGTCTCAATATTAACTTCTTGTGGCAAAGTAATAATAGTGCACACATTCTCGGTAACATCCTCTCCAACTTTGCCGTCACCACGAGTAGCTGCTCTGACTAGCTTACCGTTTGCATAATCAATTGCAATACTCAAACCATCTATCTTGAGTTCAAAAATATATTCACGCTTGGTCTCAATACCAATGACTCGATTAATGCGTTCTTCCCATTCTCTAATTTCGTCTGGTCCAAATGCGTTAGCCAAACTAATCATAGGGATTTCATGTTTGACTTTGCCAAACTTGGTAGAGCTTAGCTTTGCACCTACGTTTTGGCTTGGGCTATCAGAACTAATAATCTCTGGGTTAGCCGCTTCAAGTATCAACAATTCTTGCAGATGCGCGTCATAAACAGCGTCCTCAACAACAGGCGCGTCATTGAGATAGTAAGCCTCGCTCCAGGCTTTCAGTTTAGTAAGTAATTCTTGGTATTGTTTTAAAAAAGTAACCATAGAAATGAACCTATACAAATTGCAGCAACAATAGAAGCTAAAGTAAGAACAAGAGCCTGTTTAAAACCAACTGCCTTTCTATAAACTACGAAGCTGGTGAAATTTACACCTGGACTAGCAAGCATAAAACTAATTATAGTACCTATTGGTACACCCAACTTCACAAACTCCTGACTAATCGGAATATCAGCACCAGCACAAAAATAAAACGGAAATGCAATCACGGAGGCAAGTGCAGTGGATATCAATGGATGATCAAATGAATTAACAAAACTAATCAAGTTGGCGCTATCACTAATACTTGAGAGATAACTTGCGATCACGATAGCAAAAATAATCCACGGTAAAAAGCTAGTAGAGATTTCAAGAATATCTTTCCAAACTCTAGCAATGACATTTGGCTTATGGTCACAACAGCCCTCATCGTGATGATGGTGCTGTGTTTTCAATTCAAGTTGAAAGTCTTTAGGAGCAATCATTTTGAGTAAATAAGTAACGAGTATCCCAAAAACAACAGAACTAATAAACCGAATCCAAGTCAGCTGCATGCCCATGGTTGTTGTTAATATCAATGCTGGAATACTAGAAGCGTTACCGGCAACCAAAAAAGCTGTCAAGCTTTTCCACTTGAGACCTTTTTCGTGTAACTTAATAGCAAGCGGGATCATGCCACAAGTACAAATTGGAATCAAAGATCCAATCAAACTTGCTATCAAAACACCAACAAAATCATTAGTCCGGTCAAAAATATAGCTGAGCGCTTCATCACTAATAAATTGATCGATCAGGCTTGAAGCGATTATCGCAATCAAAAAGACTGGGAAGATTTCTGCAAATAAGTGAAAGGCGTGAGTCATATACTATTTTAACTATAGTCTGTTAATAGCCTCTCTGAAAAGGTTCATATGCAAGGCTTGCGATGTTTTGAGAAGGCTGAGTTGGCTGAGCCGCCAATGATGACTTATCAAAACGAGCGTAACGCAGCAGATGGGACTTTTCAGACAGGCTATTCATGGACTAGGTGCTCAGCATGCTGAACCGCCGTTGCAATATATACAGTAGCAAGAATAGTAAATATAAACGACTGCAATAAACCAACAGCAAGCTCAAAACCCAAAATTGGCAAAGGTAGGATAAACCAAAAAAAGCCTATAAAAGTAACAAGCAAAGTTTCACCAGCAACAGTATTGGCAAAAAGACGCAAAGAGAGAGTCAACGGTCTTACAGCAAGATCCATCAATTCAATTAGACACATGGGATTGAGTATTGCCCAACCTTTTTGGCTAAACCTAATAGGCAAGAAAGTCTCAACGTATTTCCAGCCAGCAACTTTGATACCAGAAGCAATGTAAACACAAATCACAATCAAAGCCATTGCTGCTGGAATATTAATGTCAGCGACCGGGCTTGCGCCGTGCCACGGATGTAATTGAACTGCAGCGTGATGACCATGTGCAGCAGCTTCGTGAACAGGGATTTGCGGCCACCAAGAAAATATTGCGCCTAGTTTCCAAGGTATTAAACCAGCATAATAGCTGGTCAAAATGAAAATAAAAATTGATCCAATGAAGAACACATATTCATCTGCTCTTTTACCAATTTGATCACGTACTAAGTTTCGAATAAAACTAAACAAGCTCTCTGCAAAATGTTGTCTCACTCCATACTTGCCAGTGTCTGCAGAAATTCCCGCAGTAAAGAAAGCAGAGCAAAGCAAAATCACGGCCATACATCCCCACGCAAAATAAAGAGTGTCGATATTGACTGTATTACCTAGTATTTGTCCGTTGATGTGATGCATTATAGTAGAAACCTATTGCTATTAATATTAGCTGATAAAGCAAGAAAGCCATTCCAGCAGCCATAAGATTAAGCTTAAATTTCATAATAAGTATTGCCAAAATAGCCGCAGTGAGCACCACTCTCAAGACTGAAAGAAGCAGGGATAGTGGATTTATCTTAATACTCTCGTCTGCTTTATCATCATCAACTGGCTCTTTCATGGCTATTTCAGACTTTAGTGTCCTCAATGGTGCTTCAAAACCAGTATAAAGAAGTCTCAAATATAGATTAAATACAAAGCTAGCAATCAAAAAAGACTTTGCAAATAATGGCTGATAAAAATACAAGAGCCCGGCAAGCACAACCGAGACCAAAGTATGAATTAAGATAGTTTGTTTTTTCATTTAGTAGACTTGTTTTGAAAGTCGGAATTATCTCCAAAATCAACACTCGCATTCCGCGCGGTTGCTACCTTTTTTTGAGCGACCAGTACATCGAAACTTTGTTTCGAAACAGGTCTAATGTTTTTTGCAATGACAATGCGACTCTCGTGCTTATTCTTGCGATTAGAAATCACTTGCCAATTAGTTTCTTGAAGCAAAAACTCTAATTCTTCATCATTATAATAACGCAAGAGCATACCATCACGATACTCGTCATTATACTGATGACTACCATCCTCAAGTACTTCATAGCTGCCGCGCTTACCGCTCGCTACTTTATCAAAGACCCCAAACATAATGCCATCAGGCTTGAGATATTTTTTGATCATTTGCAAGAATTCAGCACCGCGATCATAATCAAGATGCTCAAAACAAGCATTGATAAGGATTCCATCAAAACTATTCTCAGGAAAATCCATTGCAAACATATCAGCTTGAATAAATTGAACAGTGTTTAATTTACGTTCTGCTACTACTTCATTGGCTAAACGAATTGCAGAGGCAGAGATATCTACTCCAACAACTTCAAAACCTTGTTCATTTAGAAAGAAACTAAGCCAACCAGAGCCGCAAGCAATATCTAAAATACGCTTGCAATCATGTTCTTTAAAAACCAAAGGAATCTCAGGAATATAATCCAAGACATCAGTGACATTAGTATTGGCTTTTTTGACTCGTGCCCAAGCATCTTCCCAAAAAGCTAAATTCTTTTGATACAACTCAATATCTATCATCGCTAAGTTATTCTAGCAAATAGATTACACCATAGACAACATTGTTTCTAGTACTTCATTATAAACACGCATCACATTAGCATTGGCAGCAAAAGCTGTTTGGAATCTAATTAATTCAGAAGAATCTTCTTCAAGTGAGACACCACTAGTAGCAATTCTATTATTCTCAATTGAAGTTAATAGGCTTTGAGTATTCTCTACTTTCGAAATCGCAATATTGGCTGTAGTACCATAAGAACCAACAATGTCTGTTGCCTTGTTACTTAAATTAGTAGCAGCATCATTCACTCCGCCTTGAATTACTGAAAGACGGAAGTGTCCTTGGTTATCAGTTAAATCATTATCGTTAAAACTAGTACCGTTCATTTTGAAACGAAGAAAAGCTGCACTAGCAGGCACAGTGCCAGTATAAGTGACCCTCTCTTCAGGCGCGCCAGTAGTACTTGAAAAGTTTTGGGTTAAACCAATCACAGTACCAGCAGCATCAAGAAATTCAAACTGAACCAAACTCGCACTACCAAAACCATTGGTTCCTGCATTGACTTCACTAGCACCATCAAAAACGATTCCATCAGCATGTAAAGTAATTTGCTGACCAGGAATCAATGGGATCAAACTTTGGACATTGGCTGCACTTGGTGAATCAATAAACATCATTTGTGTTTTAGCATTGTCACTAACTAAATTATTAGAAGCATAAAATAAATCGGCAATCTCTGCAGCTATAGAACCATCACTCAAATTGGCAGTCTTACCAGCACTAATCAAATCAGGATTATTAACAATATTGGCAACAACTCCAATATTACCAGCACCAGTCCCACTAAATAAAGCAGCACCAGCAATACCATCAACGGTTGTACCTAAAGTAAGCAAGTCATTAACTGAGTCCTTGATACTAAGAGCCAAATCATCCAATTGCCCTCTCATTTCAGGAATAATTTTATTAGTCATATGCAACATGCCACCAAGCTCACCACTTGCACCATCCAGACTACCTTCACGGGTCAACAAACCATCTACACTCCTTAAAATCAAAGTACTAGGATAAGGATCAAGTAAATTATTACCAGATTCAACATCAAAAATATATTGAGCTCCAGAACTATCCAGGACCGTAACTTCCGTACCATCAGAGCCATTTGTAGTAGCAGCAGTTAAGCCAAGTGCAATTAAAGCAGAACCACTAACGATGTCAATCTCTGCATCTGCGTCATTGACAGCATTGTCAATGAGAGCAGTAGATAGGGTTAGCTTACCCTCATTATTAATTGACGCAATAGTTCCACCACCACCCTGCGCCTTGAAAGTAGCATTAATTTTGTCAACAATCTCTCTCATACTTGAATTAGCTACTAAATTTACAGTAAATGGACCAACACTAGTACCAGCACCATTGTCCACACTCAACCTGATTGTATTTGTTGAACTAGTGATTGCAGCAATATCATCATCAACATTAGGAAAACCATTTGTTGCAGTTACTATAGCTTCACTGTCATATAAAGTAGTTGTTAATTTACGGAAAGTACCATTGACTTCTGTCTGAATTGTGAAGTCATACAATGCAGTTGCTCTGTCGATTAAAGTATCACGCCTATCTTCAAGTTCACCAGACGTAACACCGTTAGCAATTGACTTTAAGACTTGTGCATGCACTTCTCCGAGCTCATCAAGAATACCATTAAGTTCTGAAATCGGTCCATCAATCTGACCACTAGTTTCAAGATCTAAACCTCTTTTAAGTAACCCAATTGAATCATCTATTTGGTTAAAAGTATCTGTCAAAGCTTCAGCAGAATTAATAAAAAGCACCCTTGTAGTATCTGAGTCAGGGCTTGCAGCAAAATCCTTAGCCGCTTCAAAAAATTTAGTGAGCTTGGCAGTAAGACCAGTCTCACTAGGTTCACCAAGGATATTGTTCATATTGATACTTAGTTCAGCAATTTTATTATTAAAGCCTAAATTACTTGCTTGTTGTCTGAAGCTTTGATCCAAAAATAAATCTCTAATTCTTTCAATGTCTTGAATTACAACTCCCGAAAATGTTCTTTGAACATTAACTCCAGGGATATTTGTTGTCGCCCCCTGTTTGAAATTAACTCTCTGACGAGAATAACCAGGTGTATTCACGTTTGCTATATTATTAGCTGAGACATTAAGTCCAGCCTGCGCAGCTTGCATGCCTGAAGTACTTATTCCTAGTCCACCAAATGTTCCTGTCATAATCTACTCCTATCTAAGAAAATCCCTCAAGCTCTGTCTGAAAAATGTTGACGTTGAACTAATTGACGTCTCTAGTGCAGCTTGTGCATTAGCAATATCCAAACTAGCTTTGACCATATCAATATCTTGCACTGTCGATAAATTACTCTGCAAAGTATAATCAACATCCTCAGCAAGACTATCGAGATTTTCGACTCTGGCAATCCTCAAACCCATAGTCGCAGTCAAATCATTAACTTGTTTCATATTGAAATCAAAATCATCAATCAATCCTCTAATAGTAACCGGGTCATTATTATCCAAAGCAGTCTTTAATGCTTCAAAAGTATTATAAACACCAGCTTCCTTACCAGTAAAAATTTGTTTGCTCAAATAAAGTTCATTGGCAAGATCAGTGTCTGAGCTAGAAAGTAATTGAATCTTAGCTACGCTTCCAGCTGTAGATCCGGTTGCTAAAGCTGTATCCAAATTAAGATAGCCTGCTGGACTTTCTTGTGCAATTGCTCCAGGTCCACCTGCAGTAATAAATGCTGTATTAATAGTACTTATAATTGTTGACAAAGTATCACCAATACCAATACTTGCAGTAAAACTAGTAATCGTTCCATTACCATCATTAATTTCAAAATCAAGATCACCAGCTACAGTTGTGACTGGATTAATAACACCACTCGTCATTGTTGCTGAACTTGCAGCAGAAATCAAAGAGTCTTTAATATCAACACTAGAAGGAATAGCATCTATCATTCTCTGTTTACCATCATCAGAGTTGTGCTTAAAAATGGCTGAGCCATATGGAGCTCCATCAGCCAGTCTAAGTGTTACAAGATCAGACTGTTGACCAGAAAAAACATAATTACCATTAACTTTAGTGTTAACCAACTGTGTATAAGAATCTACAATTGATTCAGCTTCAGTTGCGTAAGCCGCTCTTTCATCAGGACCCAGTACATCATTACCTGCAGCCACAGCTATTTCTCTCATTCTTTGTAATAAATTTTCCATCCCTCTTAAGGCTAATTCACCAAGTTCTAATTCTTGTTGAGCTTGTACACGGTCTCTTGTTCTTTGTTGATTTTCACCCAACCTAGTTTGAATTTTCATTGCCTCAGTGGCTGCTGCTGGATCATCGTAGGCACGAATAAATTTCTTTTGAGTACTGATCTTATTTGATAAATCAAAAACACGTGCTTGATTAGAACTGATTTGACCTCCCAGCATATTAAACATTAGTTGTGTTGATAATCTACCTATCATTTCATCTATCCTATAAACTCAAGAAATTAAATATACTTGCTTGCAATACTGCTGCTGCTGCTTGCATCGACCCATTGAGACCAGCTTGTGCTGCTGTTACTCTTTGAATTGCATCAGCAATTGGAATTGTGGCAAGTTCAGATTCTTTAATCTCAAGATCTGTTCTTATACTAAAATGGCTGTTAACTGCATCGTTAAACTTGGACTCAATATCACCAAGCTCTGTTTCTATCAGAGTTATACTATTTATAAGTTCTTGAATATCGACAAGTGACTCTCTGACCAATTGGCTACTTTGAGAATTGTAAGCATTTTCAAGCTTGCTAAAAGTATTTTGAATACTTGTACTAGTACCAAAGGTGGTACCAGCTGTAAGACCTAGTTCATCCAAAGTAGTCGACAGTGTTGAACCTGGACTAATAATGATTGCTGCTTTAGCATTTTCTAAATCACCGGTAATCAATGAAGTATTAAAATCTAAAGCACCACCTGTATTTTGTACTATAGTACCAACTCCACCAGCAGTATTAAACGCTGCATTGATCTTAGTTACCATATTGGTTACTGTATCTCCTGTAGTGAAAGCTATGTCACCAACATTGATTTCATTAAAACCATCATTCACAACCAAATTAAGTTCAGCATTAGCTGCAAGTGTTGCAGGTGATGGTACGGAACCAACATAATTAGCAGAACTCTCTTGAGCTGCAAATAAACTATCTAAACCAATACTGGCTTTCTTACCTTCAATTACTCTATTACCTGCATAACTAGACCCTTCCAAGTAAGTACCAGCAGAAAATATTTGTCCTTCTTTAGTATCAAAAACTTTTTTATCAGAGCCTAAACCAGCGAAGATATACTTGCCATTGATTTTAGTATTAACTCCATCAAAAAAATCTTGTGCAACCCCACGAAGCTCTTGACCAAGGATCAACAGCTCTTCAGGACCTGATGTATCAGAAGCACCACGGGATGCACTAGTTTTGATTGTGTCTAAAATATTTTTGAGTCCACTAAGGGTCGTTGACATTAAACCAATCTCTGCAACTGCTTTAGTTTCATTTTTTTCAATTGCTTCAAAACGCTTGATCATTGCCCGGTTGTTCAATAATTCCTTGGAACCACCCATGACTTCATAATTAGTTAGATGCTTTTTTTGTAAATTCAATCTTGAACTATGTTCAGCAAAACGTAACTGGTTCATGGCCAGATTTTGATTCTGACTATTAAACCTCATTAAGGTGCTGATTCTACCGATATTAGACATCTTATTGGAAATAGACCCTTACTAGCTTCTCTGTCAGCTAGATTCAATGTATTATTTTGCGATCACAAGAGGGCTAAACAGTTGATCTTGCCTTATTTTTTGCGATGGATATAGTTATTCTCTTGTTAAATGGTCTATACTAAACAATTGAAGGCTAGACCTAGGTACTAGGTCAGCAAATCGAGGTCTAAATGGCACTAATTACTAGTAAAAAGAGCCTGGAGCAGGGCCAAAATTATTTACCGGATCCTAAAAAATCCAAGATTGCTGTAGCCATGAGTGGTGGAGTTGATAGCTCAGCAGCTTTAGCAATTCTCAAAAACCTTGGTTATGACGTAGTTGGAATTACAGCCTGGATTATTTCTGGATCAGGACGCTGTTGCGATAATGGAGTGGTTGATGCAGTCAAAGTCTGCGACCAACTCGGTGTAGAACATCATGCCATTGATCTTCGTAAGGAATTTGCCGATGGTATCATCCGTGATTTTCATGAGTCTTATGCTCGAGGTGAAACTCCGATCCCCTGCATCAGTTGCAACAATGATGTCAAATGGGGATCTTTACTTGCTTATTCAATAGAGAAACTTGGAGCAACTCATCTTGCATCTGGTCACTATGCCAAACTTGGCAAACAAGCAGATGATAGTTTTACAATGTTGCGTCCCAAAGAAACCAATAAAGATCAGAGCTATATGCTCTGGGGACTAACACAAGATCAGCTTGCCAAGACGGTTTTTCCTCTTGCTGACTTGGATAAAGACGAAGTAAGAAAGATAGCAGAAGAAAATAATTTATGCGTAGCCAATAAACCAGAATCACAAGACATTTGTTTTGTCAGTAATGGCATGACCAACTCTGACTATTTAACTAAAATCCTTGGCGAAAAACCTGGTGAAATTATTGAAATAGAATCAGGCGAAGTACTCGGCAAACACAAAGGTAGCTTCAACTATACCTATGGGCAACGTAAGGGACTTGGCATCGCTTACCCAGAACCACTTTATGTAGTCAAAACTGATCCTTTAACAAACAAGGTCTACGTCGGTACTCGCGATAAAATCAAAGGACAAAAAGCCTTTGCCAAAGATCGAAATATCATCAGCAAAATTGATGGCGATAGTTTCATGTCCCTGGTTAAGATCAGATACAACATGGAAGCCGTGCCCGCTATGGTCAAACTCATTGGTGAAACAGAGCTAGAAGTAGATTTCATTGATCCTATTGATGCAATTACACCAGGTCAGGCAATCGCCCTCTATGACAGAGAGACCGGTCAAGAATTGATTGGTGGTGCTTGGATAGTAGGAGAGGAGCGCAAGTAAATGGCAATCCAGACTAAAATGCGCAAGGACCTTATATTACTAAAAGAGTTTAGTACCGAAGAGATTAATTCCATTCTTGATAGAGGTGATTTTTGGGCGGAGAACCCAAACTCACAAATCTCAAGCGCACCTCGCACAGTTGCAAACCCAGTAGTTGTAAATTTATTTTTTGAACCAAGTACTCGTACTAGATTCTCTTTTGAACTTGCAGCAAAGAAGCTCGGTTATCACGTACTCAATTTTGATGCCAAAAACGCAAGCACCGAAAAAGGTGAGACGCTCTATGATACATTACGTACTTTTGAGGCGATGGGAGTTAACACAGCCATCATAAGAACCCGTGAGGAAGGGATTTTGCAAGAAATTGCTCCACTAGTGAATGTCTCGCTTATCAATGCTGGAGCAGGTGCTAATGAGCATCCAACTCAAGGCTTGCTTGATCTTCTAACCATTAGACAAGAATTTGGTCGCATTGAAGGACTCAAAGTTGCGATAGTTGGAGATATCAAGCATAGTCGCGTAGCGAACTCTAATATCGTTGCACTTTCCAAATTTGGTGCTGACATAAGCATTGCTGGACCAGAACAATGGATGCCATCAGAGCTAGAGACTAATGTGGAAATCAAATCAGTTGATGATGCCATGATTGATGCTGATGTGGTGATGATGCTTCGAGTACAGTCAGAACGTCATGCTTTAACTAATACAATTGATAATTACTTAGAGTCATACGGTCTCAACAAAACTCGCTTTGCCAAACTCAAAGACACTGCAATCATTATGCACCCAGCTCCGTTTAATCGCGGTATAGAGATAGATGGTGATTTAATCGAACAAGCTAATTCAAGAATTTATAAACAAGTGGCTAACGGTGTTGCTATTAGAATGGCTGTGCTTGAACTTTGTAATGCTGGCTAAAATGAGTTTAAAACTAACAGATCTTGAAAAGCTCGACGCCTACGCCCATAAGTGCATTGCCTACGCAAGAGAAGCCGAAACAAGCATTATTAGAGACTTCTATATTATAGATTTTTATCGAGTTGATGATTATTCAGAGAAAGAGCTTAGAGAGATGCATTGGCCTGGAACACTTTTAGTGAAGAATTTTATAACAGAACGAAATAATATTCTGAAAAATACTCAGCAACTTAAAGATTTATCACGTAAATGGCCAAAGCTTTTCCCAAGTTTGAGAAAGACAAATTCTATGTATCCTCAACTATGGGTTAAGAATATCTTTACCTTAATAAGAGCACTATATCTTTCCGAACAGATAGGCATAGACGTTGCTGACATATGTACTAGATTTGCTCAAGATTTTCAAGTGCTCTTAGGAAATCTCTCGAAGAAAGGAGCTAGATTAATTGAATCTGCCTATAATATACTTAGTCCTTTAGAATTAAGTAATTTAAAAAAGTCAAGCTAATGCAAGAATTTATAAACAAGTGGCTAATGGTGTTGCTATTAGAATGGCTGTGCTTGAACTTTGTAATGCAGTTTAGGAATTTTCTCTTGCCTTAAGTTTTGCTACAATAACACGCAATGATTCCATTAGAGCCCTCAAATGGGATCGATAAATATCAAAAAGAGACTTAAAAATATTCTCAAGCTTGTCTCCTAGCTTTGGTACTAGTCCCTTACTAAATGCTTCATTGTATTCTCTAAAAAACTTCAGAACATCGCCGAATATAGTCAGAGAATTTTCAGAAAATTTTTTATTTACGTTTAGCATTTCTTTTAATGTGTCAACCTCGCCATCGCCGTTGCTTTGAATGTATCTAGCTTTGTCGAGCTATGTTGAGTTTTGGTCACATGTTGCCGATGTTTTTGTTGACAATTCAAAGTACTTCTGTCTCTTCAATTCAAGAGCTGACCATAATCGCCTGATTTCAGATTGGGTGGGGAAGTTAGTTAATTGCATATCAATATATTAACATAATATTGTCGCAATGCAACTCATATATTTCCTGAAATAGAAGGAAACTATCGCCCCAATCTTTCCTGATATAAAAGCTTTAAATAGGGTATAATTTCCTTATAAGAAGGGAAACCATGTCCAAGAAAAAAGAATTTAAGCTTATAATACAGGAGTTTATTGAAATAGACTTACCTGAGCTTGACCATAGAAAAGAAACAGACTTAGACCTTAAATCAAACAAAATACAAGTGCTCTATGGCCCCAGACGCAGTGGCAAGACTTTTTATTTTTATCAATTAATTAAGCAATTGCGCAAAAACAAAATTGCCAAAGAGAAAATCATTTATATCAATTTTGAAGATGACAGGATACTACCTCTTGAGTCTTGTGATTTAGATAGCCTAATTCAAGCCTATAATGAGCTTTATCCTCAAAATGACCAAGTCTATTTTTTCTTTGATGAAATTCAAAACATCAGTGGCTGGGAAACTTTTATAAGACGGCTTGATGATAAAACTCAAGCGAAGATTTTTATAACTGGATCATCAGCGACTCTCTTGAGTAAAGAAATTGCTAGTTCTTTGCGTGGTAGATCAATTAGCTATCCCTTATTCCCATTGGATTTTGGTGAGTATCTTCAATTTAGAGGATTCAAGCTCAAAGATAACTATCAATATTCTAAACAACGTTTTGAAATCATGAAAATGCTTGATGAGTATTTGGAAGAGGGTGGCTTTCCTGAAATTGTCCTCAATAAGAATAAAGAACAGGATAAAAAAATACTTCAAGAATATTTTAATTCAATTGTCTATAGAGACCTTGTTGATAGATATTCTTTGCGCAACACTAACTTGCTCAAAGACTTACTCAAACATCTCTTTGCAAATATCACCAAAGAATTTTCGGCACATAGTTATTACAAGAGCATCAAACAAAATATGAGTGTCTCCAAAGATACTATCTATGAATACCTCTCATATATAGAAGAAGCTCAAGCTTTTTACTTCTTGCCCCAGTTCTCATACTCACTCAAAGAGCAAAGAGTAAACCAGAAAAAAATAGTTTGCATAGATAATGGTCTGCGCAATCGAATTAGCTTTAGATTTTCCCCTGATACAGGGAAACTAGCAGAAAATATAGTCGGATTGGAGCTAATTAAAAAACATGAACAAGTCTTTTACTACCAAGGTAAACAAGAAGTCGATTTTATCACTCAAGATGGCAAAAAGCTAAGCGCTATTAATGTAAGCTATGGCGATGAAATTGATCCAAGAGAAATAACAGGACTTTTGGAATTTGCCAAAGAACACCCAAAAACAGACTTAATATTATTAACCAAAGATATTGAAGATCAAAAAGATGGCATTAAACTAATTCCTTTATGGGAATGGTTGCTAAAATAATCCCTAATGCCCCAGCAAGTCAAACTAAAAATCAAAAGCAACGAGTTAATTGCCGACAAGATCTATAAACTAGTTTTGGCTGGTGATTATGATCTTGATGATTATTTGCCTGGCAAATTTTTGCACATTAAATGCAGTGATAGTTCAGTACCTCTATTAAGAAGACCCATGAGCGTTTGCAATATTGATGATGCTGGCAAGGAGATGGTTGTGCTTTATAGAGCCGACGGTGAAGGTACCAAAATTCTTGCTGCAAGAAAAGCTGGTGACTTGCTTGATACACTCGCGCCGCTTGGAGTGCATTTTCCAATAGAAGAAGTGAAAGCGGGAGACAAAATACTGCTCATCGGCGGAGGCATTGGAGTGCCACCGCTATATTACCTAGGACGCAAACTCAAGCAGCGTGGTGCTCTGATTAAATCAATACTTGGTTTTAATTCTGGCAAAGATGTTTTTTACGAAAAAGAATTTAGCGAACTAGGTAAGACTCTAATTACAACTATAGACGGGACTCATGGACACAAAGGTCTTGTTACAGATCTTATGGACAACTCCTATGACTTTCTTTATACTTGCGGACCGACAGCGATGCTTAAAGCAGTTCAAGCCAAATCCGCCAAAGCCAAACTTGGATATATGTCGTTAGAAGAACGCATGGGCTGCGGCATCGGTGCCTGCTTAGCTTGCGTGAGCAAATCCACTGACCCCAATTGCACTTCATATAATCGAGTTTGTACTGAGGGCCCGGTTTTTGCGATTGATGCTATAAAGCTCTAAGGTACTGCTATAATATAAACTTGATCATGAAAGACAAAGTAAATACAGATATCGGAGATTTACATTCTGCTAACGACGACAAAGATGTTGATAAGGCCTGGTCTCAATCAGCTGAACCGACAGAGCCTGCTAATACAGAATTACTGCCTAAGCTTGAAGAGCTGCAAAGCCAATATAAAGAACTCGATGATCAGTACAAACGTCTTTGGGCTGATCAACAAAACATGGTCAAACGTAGCCAAAAAGAAAAACAAGACATGGCTAAATATGCAGCTTTTGCTACTTTAGATGCAATTTTGCCTGCTTTAGACAATTTTGAATTTGCCAAAAAAAGTATCAACGACAATACCAGTATCGATGATTGCATCAAAAGCATAGATATGTTGCAAACTCAGATTCTTATGAGTCTCAAATCTGTTGGCTTAACTGAGATACAAACAGATGGACTTTTTAATGCTGAACTTCATGAAGCAGTTAGCAATATAGCTGATCCTGAAAAAGAAGAAGGAAGTATCGTTGAGGTACTCAAAAAAGGATATAAACTAAATGATAGGGTACTAAGAGTTGCGACTGTAGTTGTTAGTACCAAGGAGTAATTGATGTTAGAAAAGAAACAAAATTTTTTGGTGATAGGACTAGGACGCTTTGGTAGTAACGTAGCCAAAGTACTATATGAAAATGGTCACAATGTACTTGCTGTTGATAGTGGTGCTTGTGAAGTGCAATCTGTAATTGACCAAAAACTAGTTGCTGATGCAATCCAACTTGATTGTACAGATGCCAATAGTCTCAAAAAACTTGACCTCGACAAATTCGATGCCGCAGTTGTTGCTATAGGTTCCAGTATTGAAGATAGTGTTTTAGTTGCTGCCAACCTCAAAGAGTTTGGAGTAAACAAAGTCGTAGCCAAAGCCAGTAGTACAATGCATGGCAAGATCTTAGAAAGACTCGGGGTTGATACAATCGTTTATCCGGAAGCAGAGATGGGAAGATCAGTTGCCAGACAACTACTTGGACTTAATTTCCTTGAGGAATTTGCACTCAATGAAAATTTCAGTATCGCAGAACTCGCGCTACCTAAAAAATATGCTGGTCAAACCATCTTAGAGACTGATATTCGCAGCAAACACCATCTCAATATCTTAGCAATTAGACGTGCTGGTGGTCACTTCAGCGTATCACCAAGCGCTAGTACTTCATTACAAAAAGACGATTATCTCTTGGTCATCGGTACTGGTGAAGACATTGGTAATTTCAAAACTATTGATTCCTAAGTGCCGAATTATAAAATCATTTTAGAATACAATGGTGCCAAGTTTGCTGGCTCACAAATCCAACCAAACAAACGTACTGTAGAAGCCGAGCTCAAACAAGTTCTTAATTTATTTTTTGGTCCCCAAGGAAGCTTTCAACAAAACCCCACAATAGAAACTACCTTCTCGAGTAGAACAGATTCAGGAGTACATGCTTTTGGTCAAGTGGTTAATTTCAAACTATCTCAAGAGATTGAAGATCTGGACAATCCATACCAAGTACTTGCAGCACTCAACGCAAACCTGCCTGAGGACATGGTTATAACCAAGATTCAAGAAGTGTCTTGGAATTTCAACGCTAGGTTTGACGCCACTGCCCGTGAGTATCTCTACAAAATATTTATTCGTAGACACAGACCTGTATTGAGACTAGATAGTATGGCTTGGCACAAAGAAGAACTTGACTTTGACAAGATGGCAGCACATGCCGCAAGCTATCTTGGCGAACATGACTTTAGTACCTATGCCAAGCTTGAAGAAGGCGACTCCGGAATTTGCAATGTCAGCAAATCAGAACTCATCAAAGAATCTCCTATTTGCTTTAAATATAAAATCAAAGCCAATCGCTTCCTTAGACATATGGTTAGAAGAATGGTTGGCGAGCTTATCCTAGTTGGTCAAGGCAAAGAAGCAAGTCCCAAATTCACCAGCCCTGCTGAAGGGCTTTGTTTGGTCAAGGTTGAGTATAATGATTAAAATTGAAAGCCGTCATAGATAGTAAGCACAAATCTTCAGATACTAGAATAGACCTCTTTCGAAACCGAAGGTTTCGTGTAATGATGTCTTACAAAAGACCCAAAATCTTCGATTTTGGTAGAGTTCTTTCGGACCCATTTATGGGTTTCGCAAGAACTCTAATTAACTAAAATCATAAATCAGTGTCAAGAGGCTTATATGCAAGGCTTGCGAAACGATGATAAGGCTGAGTTGACTGAGCCGTCAATGATGACTTATCATCCGTGAGCATAACGCAGCAGATAAGTCTATTGGCGTTGATTTAGTCGCAGGTGCCGTAAGAGTAAATAGTGGCACCCTCTTTATCAGAAGCACACTCACTTTCAAACTCTTTATGAACTTCTTTAAGTCCATTAAAACAATCCTGGCTACCTTCTCGACATTTAACCTTGACTATTGAGCACACTGGAGATCCTTGATGGGGGCACTCCTTTGTTCTAATGTAGTTGGTAATTGAGTTTGTGATGTCATAGGCACCTGATGCTGTTTTACGGAAGGTCTTAAGATGCAATTGAACAGATGATCTATTTGGTCGACCAAAAGTATCTGGTAAAATCTCTACTACAAAGTCAACATAGCCATTCGCGCCACCTTCAATTGTTTTGTTTTGTGCACCTATAATTCTTGCTCTAGGACCATCAGGCTTAGTTGAAAGTTGAGCTTGTACAATATCTATATCAGAAGGAAGTCCTGAATATCTTAAAGTTGTTTTGGAATCTTTGTATAAGTAAAAAGTTTTATGATCAGCAAAACTAACTTCTTCCAACTTGCCAACATGAGCAGAGCTTACAAGGAAGCTCGTTAATAAAATACTTAGTATGGCAAGGGTTCTCATTTGTTTGTGGATCATTACATTGTATCAAGTCGGCATTTACTTCAATCTCTCTATAAGGTAATTAACCTAGTCTCTAGGTTAATTAGACTAGGATTTCTTGATTAACCCTCTTATCATCAAGGTTTTGTATCTCATCAAGAAATTCAGAAACAGAATTAAAATTTTTAAATATAGAGGCATAGCGAATATAAGCCATTGGTTCTCTGATTTTGAGCTGAGCCATGACCATGGCTCCTAACGCAGTACTTGGTATCTCTCGTCCATATTCCTTGTACATTTGTGTTTCTACAATATCGACAATGTGATCAATAGTCAGTGCTGAAATTTCTGACTTACTACATGAGCGCACAATACTAGAAATCAGTTTATCTCTAGAATAGACTTCTTTGGAGTTGCTACGTTTAGTAACAATCATCGGGCTAAATTCTACTCTCTCGTATGTAGTAAAACGCTGCTCACATTCAAGACACTCTCGTCTTCTTCTCATTGAACCGCCATCATCTGCCGATCTGCTCTCAAGAACTTTGAGTTGTTCAGATTCACAAAAAGGACACTGCATAATTATTCACCAATTGGTTCGAGGTATTCAACCTCAGAAAAGTTTTCGTTGGGATAGCTCTCATCAGCGTAGAGTCCATCAAAATCTTGTTGTAATTGTTCAATCTCTGAAAGTGGGGCTGCAATAGCAGCTTGTTGACCAGTAATTGATGAATGTGTTTCAAGAGTTGCAGTTCCTCCCACTTGCGGCAAAGCCACTGGTAAAGTAGCAGCTTCTTCAACCAACTCGTCTTCTAAAGTCGTTGCTTGGCTCTGAGCTTGCAAACGTTTCTTGCGTCTCAGTCTGCTGCTTCTGGCACTTGATGTAACATGATTAACACCTCGTCCAATACTCTTAACATCATTGAAGACACCTTTAACTAAAGTACCAACCAATAATCCTTTGTTATCGAGTTTATGAATCTTGGATTCAGCAAGTGCTATCCTTTGATTTATCTCATCCATCTTGCCTGGTTCAGCATCGATATTGGCAAGCTCTTCAGCAACAGTGATCACTAATTCATTGAGTTCAGCGATAGTCGCGTTTTGTGATTCGACTTCTGAATTTGCTTGAGCAGCTTTACCTTGAAGATTTTTAAGTTCTGATTGAAATAATTCCATTACCCCAACTATATTTTCTAGATCTTTACGATCAGATTCAATTTCTTGATTATAGTAATCAGTCATCTTAGAAATTGTTTTTGCAAATTCATATCTACTAAGAGCGCGAGTTCCACCAAAATTGCCATTAGGATCGCCTGACATAAACTGATAGTCATCTACTAATTCTTTAACAGCACCAGAAGCCCAATGACTTTTGGGTACATCATAATATCCCTTGCTTGCCGCTTCTACTTTTAAAGCTAAATTCGCCCAGATAAAACTAAGCGCACAAATAACTAATCCAAATCTCTTGTTGGTCATAGGGATAGTATAAACTAGTCTTGTATTCTTCGACAGGTCAGTTCAAGAATTATGAGCCGGGCTCTCGGGTCTGATTATCTTGAGTATGTCTTTGAGTATATGAAATATTCCCTCAATCGATTTATTGAGAACATTATTTAGGTCTGTTGTTTCCAATGAGCTTGCCTGTATAATCACAAAACCAGTATCGATGACTTCTCTAATTCTTGACAGTTTCTCAAGCTCCTTTCTAGCAACATCCACTGAGTTCTGGTGGTTATATGCTGCAGATTCAAGATAACTAATATTCTCTGGTAGAGGATTATCTCTGAAAGAAGCTATTTCATTACTTAGTCTACCAATGTTGTTGCTGGGCTTACCATGTCATAGATAATATCACAAACGGGACTAAAACAAAAGGTATTACTTATTATTGTATAATTAATCCCATGCGCATCGGTCAAGGCTATGACGTTCATAAATTAATCCCTAGTGAAGGCAAGCCCTTGATACTTGGTGGAGTCAAAATTAACCATGAATATAAACTCTTAGGTCATTCAGATGCTGATGTTTTGGTTCATGCCATTGTCGATGCTTTGCTTGGTGCCATGGCGCTTGCCGACATCGGCGCGCATTTCCCAGATAATGATCCGGTCAATAAGGGAGTTAGCAGCATGGTTTTTCTTGAGCATTGCCGTAAACTCCTTAGCGAAAATAATTATTCAATCTCTAATATCGATTCAACTATTATTGCCCAAGCCCCCAAGCTCCGTCCTTATATAGATCAAATGCGTGCCAATATCGCTGACGTCCTTAGCTTGGATATTTCTCAAGTGAGCGTTAAAGCTACAACTACTGAGGGTATTGGTTTTGCCGGTAGGGAAGAAGGGATTGCTGCTGAAGCAGTTGTGCTTTTGAATTAGTTGAATTTCCTTAGCGTCGTCAAAGAGTTTCTGCAATATTTATTTGCAATTGACCAAGAAGCATAGCCAAAATAATTTCTCAAAAAAGGTTTTGTAGCAAAGCGAGTACAGCACAGCTTCAAAGAAGCTGCTGGCTTTGCGAGATTGCTTTTTTGAAAATTGATTTTGAGCTTTGCTTCGGAGTTTTAATAGATTATTAATTGACTAAAAATGCAAAACTCTATTATTACTATTTAATGGCGAAGTACTCAGCAGGATTTATATGCCTACCAAATTTTCTTGACCGGCATGGCCCAACGAATTAATCTTTTGTCGCAGACAAGCAGCTCCAAAATCCTAACCGTGGGCTCCCGTCCGGATCTACGAAAATTGAGGCATATAAACTACCTGCTCCTTGCACCAATGACTAAGTTAAATTGCTTCGAATCTTATACGCAAGCTCTGTAGCAATGACAACTAAAGCAAACTGAAATCACCAATCTGTCCAAAGACCGAATCAGCATAAGCAACAAGCGCCTTGCGATTGGCTTTGACCTTGGCGTCATCAGCGTTAACTAAGACATTATCAAAAAAAGCATTAATGGGCTTTATTGATTTCAATAACTCAGTCCCTTCTAAGTTCTTAGCTAGCGACTCAACAGTAGCAAAGAATTCTTTTTCATAATCAAGTTCAAAAATAGAACTATCTACTTTGCCGGCATTCGTTTCAGCGATATTACTCACTCGACTAATAGCTTCAACCAAACTAGTGAAATCAGCTTGAGCTTTAAGATCATACAAAAGATGAATCATTTGATGGCGTCGATCAAGCTCTGCCAGGCAACCAGGTTTAGCCAAGACAGCACGGTTAATATCCGTTTGTTTATGAGCAAGCTCAAAGACAAAAGGCATACGGGTTTCAAGAAACTCAATCACTTTAGCACTGGTGCCATCCCAATCGAGCTCAGCGACTTGAACTTCTTGACGCTTATCTCCGCGTCCTTTGATCTTGGTAACAATTTCTCCAGCACCAAACTCTGCTTCTTGCAATTTGCAAACCATATTTACCAAGGCTTCAATATTAAAAACCATATGACCATGAAGAATAATCTCAAGCATGCCGTTGGCTTGACGTCTGAGTGCAAAAGGATCAGCAGACCCACTTGGGATTTTACCCAAGGCAAAAGCTGCAACTATATTGTCAAGCTTGTCAGCGATAGCAATCAACTTGCCTCCAATTGTCGACGGCGCTTCATCACCAGCAAATCGTGGTTTGTAATGCTCTTCTATTGCCTTAGCTACAACTTCGTCATAGCCCTGCATGCGAGCGTATACTCCACCAATCTCACCTTGAAGTTCGGTAAATTCAAAAACCAAATTGCAATTGAGATCTGTTTTGGCTAATCTAGTCGCCTGCAAAATCAAAGCCTCATCTTGGACATTAGCAAGCTCTTTGATCAAGAACTTGACTATTTTTTCCATACGATTTGATTTCTCAAGCAAATTACCTTTGAGCGAATTCAAACGAGCGAGTTTCTCAAGTCTCTGCTCTAGTTTAATTTTCATATCTTCTTCAACAAAAAACTCTGCATCCTTGAAACGCGGCACAATTACTTTCTCATTACCAGATTTGATATTGGCGCGAGCAGCTTCAAGAGGATTGTTGCTTACTGCAATAAAATACTTCAAAAGCCTGCCTTCTGCGACAACAGGGATATAGCGCTGATGATTAATCATCACAGTCTTTAAAACACAATCGGGAATCTCCAAAAACTTGGCATCAAAATCACAAAGTATCGGGCTCGGGTTCTCAGTGATCATAATCACTTCATCTAACAAAGCATCATCAAGTACAATCTCTGCATTAACCGAAGCAGCTAGTGCTTTGGCTTCATCAACTATTTTGGACTTGCGTTTCTCTGGATCAATAAACGTACCTTGTTTTTCAAGCTGGTTTTCATATTGCTCGCGAGACTTAATCTCAAAAGCTTCTGGTCCAAGGAAACGATGTCCATAACTCAAATTACTAGATTTAATTCCTGCCACTTCAAATTCAACTTGCTCAGTTTTCGATCCTGTAATCATCAAAGCCGCAATCCATTGCAAAGGTCTAGCAAACTTGAGATCATAATTTGCCCAACGCATAAACCTAATACCTGGTGTGCTTGCAATGATCTCAGGCACAGCTTTTGCCAAGATCACTTTGGGGTCTTGCGCCTTTACTAGCTTCTTGCAATATAAGTAACCATCTGCAAAATATAAATCTGTTTCAGCGACTTGGTTTTTCTTGGCAAAACCTAAAGCAGCTTGCGCCATTGAACCATCTGCAGCTTTGGCGACTGTTTCAGGTGGTCCCTTAATAACTTGTTCTCTGTCTTTGCCAGCAGCATCAATCCCAGAAACATAGAAAAATAATCTGCGCGGCGTATAATTGAGCTCGACAGTGGGGTTTTTTATTAACTCAGCATCAGTTAATGCCGCTACAAGCCCATCTTTGATATGATTAGCGATGTTAAGAATTTGCCCAGCAGGTAATTCCTCTGCGCCAATCTCTAATAAAAAACTAGCCATGTTATCAGCCATCATTAAGTTACTTATTGTAACACTGATCAAATGCTACCAAGCAACCGTTGCCTTCAGGCAACCGAGCTGCCGCTTTAGTCCGAGCTGCTCTCACTATGCTATTGAAGCAATCGACCAGTATGGCATTTGGCGAGGTGTTCGCCTAACAATCTCCAGACTGCTACGATGTCATCCATTTGGAGCCCACGGCTATGACCCAGTCCCACCAAAACGAGGAGATCAAGCTTGAGAGTTGCCGCTATACAAATTAACGCAGGTTCAGACAAAACAGCCAATCTTGCCAAGGCTAAGGATTTTATTAATAGAGCTGAAGCTGATTTTATTGCCCTACCTGAGGTTTTTAATCATCGCGGTAGTGCAGAATCAACCCAAGCCAACGCCGAAGATCCAGACAACTCTCCGTCAATTCAAATGCTTCAAGAACTTGCACTCAAGAAAGGATCTTGGATACTTCTGGGCAGCTTGATGCTCAAATCAAATGAACTTCCTTATAACAGTTCTATTTTAATTTCTCCTCAAGGACTAGTGACTGCGCGCTACGACAAAATTCATTTATTTAATATGAATTACAAAGGTATCGAAATTCGCGAATCAAGTAAAAGCCGAGCTGGCTTGAAACCAGTAATCGCTCAAGTCGATAAGCTCAAACTCGGCATGAGTATTTGTTATGATCTGCGCTTCCCGGAGCTCTATCGTCACTACGCCAAAGAGCGAGTTGAATTAATTAGCGTCCCAAGTTCATTCACCAAAATCACCGGAGAAGCTCACTGGCATTGCCTGCTGCGTGCTCGAGCTATTGAGAATCAAGCTTTTGTCATTGCGCCAAATCAAGCTGGAGACAATCAGGGTGTTAAATGTTTTGGTCATTCACTTATAGTCAATCCATGGGGCGAGATTCTTGCAGAAGCTGGTGAAGAAGAAACCATTATCTATGCTGATCTTGATATGGATGAACTTGCCAAAGTCAGAGCTAAACTTCCGGTTCTGGATCATGCTAGATTGCTTTAATCACCAATGGGTCCAATTCACCGCAGATCGGCTGCGTATTTAAAGTTAGACTGGTTTGGACACATAGAGGTGATTAAAAAAACAATAATCACATCGGGAGCTTCATTGGTCACTGGCGACCATACGCTACAATAACAAAGTGCTGCACACCCTCAAAAGCTTCAATAACAAAGTTCTAATCTTTACAGTATTAGCAATTTTTGTAATTGGCTTGCTGGCACTTTCAACTGCTGCTTCTGGTGCATTTTTTACTAAGCAATTAATCTATGGATCAGTTTCAGCAATTATAGTTTTTGTACTTTATCGGATTTTTGATCTTCATTTCTTTCAAAACAATGCAACAATAATTTATTTTCTCAATATCGCTCTTTTATTAGTCCTCAAAGCACTTGGCTCGACAGTACTTGGCTCACAACGCTGGCTCAAATTAGGACCAGTCAGTATTCAACCAAGTGAAATAGCCAAGGTCTGTCTCATCATTTATCTAGCGGCATGGCTCTCCAAGAACCCAATTCAAGGCTATAAAGATATACTCAAAACCCTTGCAATAGTAGCTTTGCCAGCGAGTTTAGTATTGATTCAACCAGACCTCGGGACAACTCTTGTTTATGTGGCTATTTGTTTTGGAATGTTGTTTTGGGCGGGCGCCAAGCTCATTGAGCTATTGATTCTAGTCTCACCACTACTTACTGCGATCTTTAGTTCATTTGGTAAGGAACTACTTACTTATAATTATGGCAATTTACATTTTGCTCTGACGTTACCTTTCTTGATTTTTATTACTAGTTTACTAACAGTCACTATTGTTTATTACAAAGCATGGCGCTCTCCCTGGATCAGCACCAATATATTTGGGCTAGTTAGCTTTAATCTATTGATTATGGTTTTTAAAACTATTGCTTGGAGTTTTCTCAAGGAATATCAACAAAAGCGACTAACTATTTTTGTAGATCCATACTCTGACCCCCTTGGGGCTGGTTATCATATTATCCAAAGTCTTTATGCAATTGGTAGTGGAGGCATTTGGGGACAAGGTTTCAAGGCTGGCAATCTCACTCAAGGACGTTTCGTGCCTGAGCAACATACTGATTTTATTTTTTCTGCGATTGGTGAGGAGTTTGGTTTTATTGGCACTGGATTAATTATTGTTCTTTATATAGTTCTTTGTCTTAATATCATCACCGCAGCCAAAAACTCCAAAAGTAAATTCAGTGCCTTAATTTCCATTGGTACTTTCTCAATGCTATTTTTTCATATCTTTGTTAACATCGGCATGAACCTGAGCGTAATGCCCATCACCGGCGTACCGCTACCTTTCTTTAGCTATGGTGGCAGTTCACTATTGGTTGATTTGTTTTTGATTAGTTTGGTATTGAAAAGCTCTAAGAATTTAGCTTATAAGTGACGGATCGCAGATCTAAAGCACATCCTCTGTAACAAAGACTTCCGGCTCCACACTAACACCATATAAATAAGTGCCCCAATGCAAATGTGGCCCAGTAGAAATCCCTGTATGTCCAACCTCACCAATTTTCTGTCCCTTGGTCACGGTGTCTCCTTCAGCAACTTCAATCTTGCTCAAGTGCATATAGATAGAGGTCAAAGCATGACCATGATCCAGAAGAATTGTGTTGCCATGAACAGCAAAACCTTCTACTTCTTTACCAGTTGCAATCACTTTGGCATTAGCAGGTGCATAGACAGGAGAGCCCATGGTGCCTGCAAAGTCTAAGCCTTTGTGATAGCTATCAACAGGTCCGCCATTATAAGATCTCTTAACTCCAAACGGACTGGACTTAGCTGCTTGGGATGGATACAAGAACTTGCCTTCCCAAAGCTTGCGATAAGACTGAGTTCTAAGGCTCGAGCCAACTATATTAAGTTCTTTGGCAGTTGCAGAAATTCCACTCTTGTCATCACTCAAAGTGATATGCGAAATACCTTTACCATTGTCTTCAATCTCAACCTGGATGCGCTCTTCCCAATCCTCCAAGCGAGCAAGCACTGAGTATGTACCTGGTTTTGTGAGGTTCTCTACTGGAATCAAAGCTCGATAGCTCTTGTACTTAAGTGCTTCTATTCTTTGGGCTGCATCTATCGGCAACCATTGGTCCGGATCATCGACTCTATACATTTTGTATTCTTGAGTATTAAACCAAACACGCGGCTGTTCTTTAACATTGCGTACAAGTGCTTGAAAAAACTCGCCTTGTTTGAGCGTAGTTTTTTTCAATATTAAATCTGGCACCACACTCTCAACAGGAGTGCAAGCCAAAGAAAACATAATTACTGCAAACAAAAGTCTTTTCATCTATTACATTATAACTTAGACTGACTAGTCGTCTAGGAGCTTGTCATCCAGCCCAACTTTTAGCTAGATTTACTCCAAAATATTAGGAACTCATGTTAAGTTGGGCTAGATGCCCAGCTCATAAAG
>JAQCFG010000022.1 GCA_027618255.1 Cyanobacteriota bacterium | reverse complement strand
CTATAGTCACTTTGCTACAAAACCTTTTTTGAGAAATTGTTTAGCTCAAGCTTCTGTCACTATATGAAAATTAGCAAAAAATGAATTCGTCATTGCGAGTCCACATAGAGGACATGGCAATCCAGAAAATGGCAATATTGCTATCTTTAAAACCTTAAACACCACCATAACCAAGGCTTAACCTCAATATGTCTCAATTGTAACGAGGTATAAACTCATGAGCGAAACATTAGGCAAAGCAAGCACTCCAATATCAGGTGTGTCCACAGGCAGAGCAATTAAGCCAGTCTTAGGTAAAGCTGCAGCAATAGCAAGCCCGAGTCCGGCAGGCGATACGCCAGGACTATCACAATTTAGTAGTCCAGGTGTATTTGCAGAATCAAATACTGACAGTATTTTTACTGAGTTTGGCAAAACAGCAAATGCAGCTCCAGGCTGGCCTAGCACAATGGCACTAAGCCCATATCAACTACAAATGATGTCAGATTATGCAACTCAGCAAGCGATCAATCAACAAATTGCTGCAGCTCAAAAAAATACAGAAACAGAAACCGATAAAGAAACAGGTAAGAAAGTTAAAACAGAAGAAGATTCAGCTTCTCAAGCAATTATAGACAAGAATGTTAATGTCGAACACAAGGCTGGTTCAGTAGCTGCTGGCGAAAAAGCAAGCGGTGATAGTAATAATGGCTCAGGTTTAATGTCAGAAGAAAATGTTAATGGTGAACTAGCAAAAAAACTCAATAGTAAAATGGCAGAAGAACTTGCAGGACTAGATATTGTAGTAGCAGACCAAGTGGCAGGAGCAGCTGGCTGGTTTAGTAGTAATATGTCAATTGCCTTATCAAAAGATGGAACAATGGCAACAATGTTTCATGAGGTTGGGCATGCCCTCCAACATAAACTAGGCGGTGGACTAGGTGCAGCAAGAAATGGTGGTGAAGGCGGTTGGGGTGATGCCAAGATGAACGGACATATGGATACCATCAGAGACAAAATGGTTTCAGGTGGGTTTCAGATGGGGGAACTTAATGGTGGTTATGGCTGGAATAATCAAAACAAAGGTGGCAGCCATGATCAAGCAGAAGAATACGCCGAAGCATTTAGTATGTGGGCAACACAGAGAGAAGAATTTGAAAACCAATTTGGTAGTGAAATTGCTGCTGACTTTGATGAGTTTTTTGGAAAAGAATCGCAGCAATATGATGAGACTGAACCAATTCAAGAAAAATATCCAGACTTGCAACCAATGTTTAACTTATACAATCCTGCAGCAATGAGATTACTTTGGGGTCTTGGATTACAATACCAAATTGGTCCAGCATTTCAGCCAAATCCTTTACAATCTCAATTTAGCTCAGTAGCTCCACAGTTTAACCAGGGTATTCAAGCTCCTTTAGGACCAAGATTAGGTAGCATTACATTTTAATCATTACACTGTATAATTAAACTATGGCAAGACGTTCTGATCATAGTAAAGAAGAATTAGAAAAAATAATTTTTGATGCAGCCAATAAGCTCATAGAAAAAGACGGACTTAATGGTCTAAGTGCCCGCAAACTGGCTACAGTAATAGGATACACGCCTGGTACTATTTATAGTTTTTATGAGAATCTAGACGAATTAATTCTTAGAGTCAATGGTAAAACACTCGATCAAATCTATAGCAAACTTGAGAAATCTATCGCCAAAAACAAGGCTAGAAACAAGGCTATCAAAGCAATTGCTGAGAGCTACTTAAACTATGGACAAAAAAATATCAATAGATTTAGAACTCTATTTGAATTTAACTACCTACAAGATGGCAAAAAAGAGCTGCCTGACTGGTATCAAGACAAAGTTAGTAAAAACTTTGGCTTGATTGAAGCTGTTTTAACCGGCAATCAATGCTCCGATCAAAGCGAAATCAACGCTAAAGTACTCTGGTCAGGCTTACATGGTATTGCAATGCTTTCACTCAACGGTAAATTAGACTCGGTCAAACTCAAATCAAGCCAAGTTTTATTGGATAGTTTTGTTGAGATCTTTCTTAGAGGCTTGAAATAAGATATAAAACACGTAATATCAGCAAGAATCAGCTTTATTAAAGATAATTAATCGACATATTAACCTATTCTTTATTCAACAGTGTATAATTACTGCTATATATATTCAACAGTGTTCAATATATTTTTTTGAGAATTAATTCAACACTGTTTAATTAAAAGGAAGCTCACAAATGCAGAATAAATTGACCATCAGCAGACTAGTTATAAGTCTAATATTAGTAATTAATCCAGCTATAGTAATAGCCAAAGAAATTAATTATAAGGAAATCGAAGCAAGAATGCAAACACAACAAGAACATAAAATCATTGTAGGAAACAAAAAATCCAAATCTCAAAGGGGTTCTACAGTTGCCAAAGTAGGTACAGCTGCATTGATTGGAGTTGGATCAATGGCATTATTTGGTTTATGGGCAGCAAATGAATGGAACTGTGCTGCTAAACCTAGTCATTGTAGATAGCCCTAGACAAAAGCAGGTACTAACATCTTCTGATGCTTCTGGTAAACAGCAACCTCTTTGATATCCATCTCTCTTAAAAGCGCCTCGAGCTTATCATAGTTATGACAAAGATCATGAGCAGCATGAGCGTCACCAGCAATAGTAAAACTAATGCCTTTGTCTATTGCCATTTGAATTAGTTTCTTGTCGGGGTAAATCTCTCCAATTGGTTTACGCAGCCCGGCAGTACTAATTTCCATAGAGATATCTTTGGCTTTGATTAAATCTAGAACCTCATGATAAAGCTCATCAAGATTCTCAGTGGGAAAGAACTTGAAGATCTTGATCAAATCCAAGTGAGCCATAGAATCAACCAAACCACTTGATGCTATCGCCATGATGTTTTTGTAGTATTCGCGATAGAGATCATTGATGTTATGTTTCTGGTACTGGTCGATATAATGAGGATGGTCAAAAGCAAAGTCTTTGACAAAATGAACAGAGCCTAAAACAAAATCAAGCTTGTCCCAGTTTTGTTCAACCCATTTATGACCATCAGCACTTGTTTCTGGGTCATTATCCATTTCAATACCAGCACGAAATTTGATGTCTTGATTATTTTCTTGCAGACGCTCAATCTCATCAAAACTAAAACCAGCTTTATAACGATCGTGATCAGTAAAAGCAAGATCTTGTAGACCTAGTTCTCTAGCTTTGTCAGCCCAAGTCTGCAAAGTTGCTTGACTGTATGGTAAGTCAGTGCGATGGGCTTGTGGGTGGTTGTGGTAATCAGCTACTAACATTTAAAAAGATTGCTCAAAAACAAGTGCAAATTTATTGTATTAATTTCTAACTGGCTCCATAATATCGCGCATGGTGATAATAGAAGTGTAGTCAACACCGAAATCCTGAAAACGATACTTAGCACCATCAAGACGATCAATAATGGCAATCACTTGTACGATTTCAGAATCCGCTTCTTGTTTCAAGATACGCATCATATCGATCAAATTGGCTCCATCAACAACCATATCTTGGATCAAACATACTTTGGTAGCAGGTTCAAGAGGTCCTTCTATCCATTTTGAAAGTCCTTTGCGTCTTGCATCAGTTGCATCACGCACATAAAAAGTACCAATGTCCTGACCTCTCATAAAAGCTAACTGCGAGCAACCAACGGGTAGTGAATAAGCATCACGAAGAGAACCACCAATAAAACTAACCTCATCTTTGATATGATGCAAAGCAGTAAGACTAGCTAGAAAGGCACCTTCGGCACTCATCAATGCCTCTTTGGGGTCAAGATAGTGAGAAGTAATTTGACCAGAAGGCAAGAGTGAGTCACCAGTAAATAATGCTTTTTCTTTTACTAGAGTGATTAATCTCGCTCTAGCATCTTCATAACTTAGATTCATTATGCTTGGACCTATTTTGGATTCAGGTTTTTTAGGGCTGGTTTTAAAATTAGACATTAATCAATAGTATAGCATCAACAATAGCAGCGATTGATGCTGATTTTGCTTCTGTAATAGTCATAGAGCCAAGTTCTGCCTCAATTGTCTCTGTCGTCTGGGGACCAATACTTATAGCTCGATATCCATTTAATCGCTCAATCCGCTTTGGCCCGAGTAATTTAATGAAGTTGCGTACTGTCTGTGAACTAGTAAAACTAAAGCAAAGCTGATGATTCAGTGACAAGAATTGATCAAACTCTGTAAGATCTAAATCAGGCACTTGAGTCTTATAAGCCAATGCAAGATCAATAGCTACAACACGAGAGTTCAAGTCATCAATGAAATCATCTTCAACAATTTCATTGCGCAGCAAAATCACTCTAGATACCTTATCGGGATTAAACTCTTGTAAGAAGCATTTTGAATTGAACTTAGTTGGTACAAAATCAACGGGGAAACCAATTTCATTACGAATAAAACTAGCTGTAGATTCACCAACACAAGCTATTTTGAGACGAGGACTAAGATGAAACAAATGTCCACCAAGTTCAAGCAATCTGTCAAAAAATATCTCTGCTGATTTTTTGCTCAAGAAGATAATCCAGTCATACTCATGATTAGATCGTATTGTTTTATCGAGGCTGGCATAATCATCACTTGGTTTTGCAAATTCCAAACAAGGCAAAAGAAAATAACGAATATCATTTTGATCTAGTAAGTCAATAAATTCTTGAGTGTATTCAAGTGGTCTAGTGATGACAACTTTCATTACCAAGATTATAGCGTGTTCTTATGAACCAAGACGATAACCAAAACCACGTACGGTTTGGATGATCTTTGGTTTATTAGGATCTTCTTCAATTTTTTGTCTTAGCCAACAAATGTGAACATCAACCGTTTTAGAGTCACCATCAAAATCAAGACCCCAAACTTTTTCAATTAATTCATCACGAGAATAAATTCTCTTTGGATTTTCCATAAACAATTCAAGCATAGAATACTCGCGAGGACTAAGATTCAACTCTTTATCTTCAAGCCAAACTCTATGCGTTTTAGCATCCATAATCACCTTGCCAAAACGGATACGTTTGGGATGAGTAGCGTTGGGTTGTTGGGCTCTTCTTATTGCAGCGTTAACCCTAGCCATCAACTCCTCCCAGTTAAAGGGTTTAGTAATATAGTCATCAGCACCAGCGGCAAGACCTTCAACAATGTCTTCTTTGGCAGATTTACCGGTGATCATGATTACTGGGACATAATTCTGATTCTCGCGAATACGCTTGAGCACATCAATTCCTGAAATGTCAGGCATTGACCAATCAAGCAAAATTAAATCAGGTTCTTCACTCTCGTATTTACTGAGTGCTTGCTGACCATTATAAGCAATAGCTGTTTCAAAACCCTTTTGCTCCAGTGTGTAGGCCATGGGGTCTACTAAGTTAACTTCATCGTCTACTAATAATAGTTTTAAACTCATTGATATCTTCCTTTTTGGCTTAAGCTTGCATTAAGACCTAATAATTCTATACCCTGTTCTTAACCTTCTTAACCTTAGGATAAATATACGCAAGGCGTATTTATCTTAATACCAAAGATAATTAATCTAAATAGATCAAATAGCCTAGTCAAATATGATGAATAAGACTAATAATATATAAGTAGCTGTTATCAGCTTATCGCAGAAATGAAAAAAATTAGTAAAAGACCATTTAAAGTTTTGATATTGCTTGCATTAGCAATCAATATATTTTCTGCAAACATAGCACATGCGCTTACTTGGTACGACAATAACTGGTCTTATAGAATCAAAGTTACAGTTGAAGATGAGAAGGTTACAGCTGATCAAACTAATTTTCCGGTGATGGTTGACCTTAGTGATTTACCAGTAGGTTTTTGGACTAACGTAAAATCCACAGGTGCGGATATTGTGATGACTGACAATGGTGGCTCTACTAAATTAAAACGAGAGCTTGAAAGTATCGACACAGGAACTAACGCAGGTATCTTATGGTTTAAAGCAGCGAGTTTGAGCTCAACTGTCAATTCTGATTTCTATCTATATTATGGTTACGCGTCGGGTGCTGAGACTAATGACACTACTACTTGGTCTGATAATTATGCAATAGTTTCTCACTTAGATGATACGGCAACTGGCTCGGCTGATGATATTGATGACTCCGTCAATAATTATGAAGGTGATTCCCAAGGAAGCATGAATGGTGGTAGCCTGAACGCCGGTAAAATTGGTAATGGACTTTATCTCAACTCTGGCAGTTTTCAATACATTGACTACGGTGATGTCACGCAAATGAATAGTGTCTCTGCCTATAGTTTGTCATATTGGGTTAAAAGTGTTACTAACTATGTTTCTCTAGGAAAGGGTGGAATGTCCACCTCTGTAAGAAGCCTATATTATGATGGTTCTGCGTATAATTTTTATCCAACAAATCAAACTGATTATGGTTCAGAGACTTATAGTTTTGACTCTAATTGGCATCATGTTGTTTCAGTATTCAACGGTTCACTTTCTGGGACGGCTAGATTCAAACTATACATAGATGGTTCTGTTAGAGCTTGGGACACTACTAGTGGTACAGCCGATGGCACTACTGGTACTGGCAACTCTCTTTACCTCGGTCTAGATGAAGTAAATTCTACTTACAGTAATGCAATAATGGATGAATTTAGAGTCTCGACATCTGGTTTGTCAGCCGATTGGATTGCAACTGAGTTTAATAACCAAAATGGGGCATCTACATTTTATAGTATTGGGGCGCAAGAGACTGATGCTGATATTACTAACCCCACAGTTTCAACTTACTCTCCTGCCGACGCTGCTACGGGAGTATCCTCCACTGCTAATTTAGTAATCACTTTTAGTGAGGCGGTAGTTACTGAAACAGGCAATATAACTATTAAAAAACTAAGTGATGATTCAGTTTTTGAAACAATCCCTGTCGGTGACGCTAGAGTAACAGGTAATGGCGGCACTGCTATTACAATCAATCCAACTAACGGCATGGTTGCTTCAACAGCTTACTATATCAATATAGCTGCTACAGCTTTTGATGATAACGCAGGAAACTCTTATGCCGGAATCACAGACAATGGTACCTGGAATTTTACTACCGCTTCTGTAATTGTTGGTTGGTCTAATAGCAACTGGGCAAGCCGTCTCAAAATCACTATCGATGCCACCAAGGTCAATGGCGATGTCACTGACTTTCCTGTCTATGTTGACTTGAGTGATTTAAGTTCTAAGAATTTCTTTAACAATGTGCGTAGTGATGGCGGCGAGATAAGAGTGACTCAGGGAGACGGTTTGAGCCTGGTGCCAACTGAGCTAGTGAGTATTGATACAACCAATAATCAAGGTGAGCTTTGGTTTAAGGCACCGTTTTTAAGTGGCACAAATAACCTTGATTTTTATATCTATTACAACAACGCTAATGGCAGACCATTGAATGCCAATCACCCAATGGGTAGATATGCTGTATGGTCCAATGGATTTGTTGCTGTCTATCATATGACCGAAGATCCCAATGGGGACGTTAATCAAATAATGACCAATAGTGTAAGCAATAAATTATTTGCTACACCCGGAGGAACGATGACAAGTGCTGACAAAGTAGCTGGTCAAATCGGCAATGGTACTGATTTTGATGGTACTAATGATATTTTTACTGCCGCAACGACTGGTATAAGTATGGATATTGGCAATATAAGTGCTTGGTCCAAAAAAGATGTAGCGAATAAGGATTTTGGTATTTGGCAAATCTATACTGATGGTACTGATCACCTGAGTGTTTGGGTTCATGCTACTGGTGGTGGTGCTGATGATATGTGGGCTCTCAAACTTGGAGGCACTGATATTGTTAAAGCAACAACTGCTATCACTGACAGTAACTGGCACCATGTTTCGGTTGGCTACAACTTTACTAGTGATAATTATGAGCTTTTTCAGGATGGTGTTTCTGAAGCCAGCTCTACAAGTTCATATACAGCTGATACCTTAGCAGCAGAGCAAGACATTGGTTTAGATGGTACTACCAACGAATACGATGGTACTCTAGATGAGATTCATATTGCAACTAAGGCACGCACTACAGTTTGGGTGAATACTGAATACAACAACCAAAACTCACCTTCCACTTTCTATTCTATTGCAGCAACTGTTGATGACGTCAATGACGATAGTACACCAAAAGTATCTGCTTTCTATCCAGCAAATAATCAAGATAGATTCCCGCTTCGAGCTAATCTGGTGATGACTTTCAACGAAACAGTGCAAGCTGGCACTGGCAATGTAACTATAATGAAAACTAGTAATGGCGGTACGTTTGACACGATTGCAATTGGTTCTGCTACTTTCTCTAGTAGCCAAGTTACCATCAATCCAACAAGCAACTTAGTTGCTGGAACTCAATACTACGTACTAATCGATAGTTCTGCAATTGAAGATGCTAGCTCTAATCGCTTTGCAGGAATCACAGATGATCAGGGCTGGACTTTTACTACTGAAGGTGGTAATGCTACTCCTAATGAACCGACAAATATCTTTTTGATGCAATAAGCCGAGAGTTTACAACTACAAGTTTTGCACCAATGAGGCTAATTCTGTTGCTTATACCAATCAACAAACTTGCTTAGACCTTCCTTGATTTTGGTTTGTGGATTATAAGCGAGTACTGACTTAGATTTGGAGATATCAGCATAAGTCAAAGGAACGTCTCCAGGAACCGGATCTGTATAACTTACTGCTGCTTGCTTACCGAGCTGCTCTTCAAGTAAGGCAACAAGAGTTTTAATATCAGTAGTCTGAGATTCTCCTAGATTAAAAATCTCAAAAGCACAGTCAAGATCAATTGCTTTTAAAACTCCATCTACAATGTCTTCAATATAGGTATAGTCTCTTAATGCAGAACCGTCTCCATAAATCTCAATTGACTTCCCGGCATCAATTAGCTTGGTGAATTTATTGATCGCAAGATCAGGTCTTTGACGCGGACCATAGACCGTAAAAAATCTCAACGCCACACTAGGGATCTTATAAAGCGAGTGGAAGCTATGCAACATCGCTTCACCAGCCACTTTGGTTGCAGCATAGGGGCTTATTGGTTTAGAGGTATCTTCTGTTTCTTTAAACGGAGCGCTGTCGCAATTACCATAAACTGAACTACTAGATGCAAAGACAAACTTCTGGATATTGTTTTCAACAGCAAGTTGCAATAAATTAATAGTCGAGTCGCCATTGTTTTTCTGATAAAAAACTGGGTTCATCACACTTGGTCTAACACCTGCAACTGCTGCAATATGCACGATATGCGTAAAATCATGATTTTGGAAAACCAACTTGAGCGCTTCATAGTCACAAAGATCCAAACCATAGAGCCTATAATTAGAATTCTCCAGAAAATTCCCTGCCGCTGCTTTTGAATCAGTAAACGCAGTCGAACTAAACTCTGAAACAGGGTTATCAAAAGAACGATAAGGACTCTTGATCTTATCAGCCAGAGCTAAAACATCTTTGCTATCAAAATACTGTGACAAATTGCGTGCCTTGAGCTTGATATCATAATAATCATTAAAGTTGTCAATGCCAACAACATCATGACCTTGAGCAATCAAGTTATCAGCTAAGTGAGAAGCAATAAAACCTGCAGACCCAGTAAGCAAAATCGTTTTCTTAGACACGGGCTTTTTCCTTATTGTAGTCAGCAATATTGTCGTTAATCAGATTCGTTATACGCTCATGCACTTCTTCAATACTCAAGCAATCAACCTCTATCACCTTAATGCGAGTAGGATCCTCGCGAGCAATTGTCTTATAACCATTACGCACTCTGATAAAAAACAATTTGTTTTGCGCTTCAAGTCTATCGACTGCATCTTTAGTACGACGCTGAGCTTCTTGCTCAGACACCATTAATAAGATAGTCAAATCAGGCTTGATACCATCACAAACTAGTGCGTCAATGATTTTGATAGTTTTGATATCAATGCCACGTCCATAACCTTGATAAGCAAGAGTACTATCGCTAAAACGATCACAAACAACTACTTTACCAGCCTGAAGTAGAGGCTTAAGCTTGGTATCAACATGATGCGCTCTATCAGCAAGGTAAATCATCAACTCTGCATGATTAGAGATATGCTCATCACAATCCAAAACAATATTGCGCAGCTTAGCACCCAAATTGGTATCACCAGGATTGAAGGTAAAAACCCAATCTAAGGAATTATTCTTGATATATTCCTTGAGTTTGGCGATTTGCGTTGTTTTACCAGCTTTGTCAGGGCCTTCTATTGTTATGAACATTAGGATGATTATAACCTAGTTTCAACCGCGCGGAATGCGCGTGTTGCCTTTGGAGATAATTCCGACTTTTGCAGTAAGTCTAATGAATTGGAATTAGTCGCTTCTAAGAGCTTCAGTTACAAGGCCCTCTAAATCCTGGGAAGGATGTTTGACTGAGCCGTCAATGATGACTGTAGAAAATGAGTATAACGCAGTAGATGAAGCTTATAAGACCAGATCTAGTTTTCAGGTACGACTTTGACGATTATGTCGGCCGTCGTTCCAACCGCAAGCTTGATAGTTACACTATGCTCACCAAGAGTTTTGATAGGCATTGTAATTTCTATCTGTTCTTTTTTAACTTCTAAATTAAGTTGCTTAGCAACAGCTTCAGCGATTTTCTCTTTGGTAATCGCACCAAATAATTTCCCGGTTTCACCAGATCTTCCTTCAATGGTTACCATTGAATCATCACCAAGTGATTCTTTCGCGTCACTTGCTTTTTGGCGTTTATTTTCAGCGTCAGCTTCAATCTCAGCTTTGCGCTCTTCAAATGCTTGTAAGTTGTATGCATCAGCAATTACGGCCAATTTTTGAGGTAAAAGATAGTTGCGAGCGAAACCTGGTCTCACTTTAACAAGCTCTCCAGCTCTTCCAGCTTGTGAATCTTCGGTCAGTATTACTTTTAATGCAGTTGCCATTTGGTTTTGTCCTTTCGGGATTACGATTTTAGCACCTATATGTATGGCAATTTTTAATCTTTATTTTTTGTGCAGATTCAGCCACCGTAGCTTGACCTTTAGGATAATATTGACTTTCGAAACAGGTCTAATTAGTTAAGTTATATGACTTATGCTAATATTTGCTCTGAATAATCAAGGTATCTCGTAATACAGATAGGAGTAAAGATGAGTACAAAAACTAAATCCCAGCACATTAAATTAAAAAAGGTAAAAACAATAATGAAAAATAAAGAAAAACAAAATCAAGGCTTCCTAGCATTGATGGCAGCAGTCGCCTTCGCTTATTTATCCTTTGGTGCAATTACCAATGTAGCTGGTGCGATCATTCCAAAGATCCGCGACACCTATAGTGTAAGCGCTTCTTTATCTGCCTTTCTTGCAGCGACCTTCTTTATAGCTTACGGAATCACTTCTATCCCCTGGGGAGTTTTCATGGAAAAAAACTCAAAGAAAACTACTTTAGTATCTAGTTCATTAATCACAACTGCTGGAGTTTTACTTTTTGCGGCAGTGCCTGGCTTCTTGCCAAACATGGCAGCGATGTTCCTTTGTGGTGTTGGCATCACTGGCGTTCAAGTGGCGCTCAATCCACTGGTTGCTGAGATTTCTGATCCAGCTAAGTACTCGCGTAACCTAACTATGTTTATGGTTATTAATGGAGCTGGTAGTTTTGCTGCACCTCAATTAGTAAGTTCAATTGAAAACTCTGGTAATCACTGGACTGTTACCTACTGGGTATTCACAGCGCTTGCTTTAGTGATGACAGCAGCTGTTGCTTTTCCTGCTTATCCTAAATCAGAAACTAATGACCAAGACTTTGAAGCTAGAGCTCTTGAACCTTCAGAAATCAGTGGTCAAGCGGTTGCTAAGGCTCGTAGTGAAGAACTTGCAATGCGCAAAGAAGGTACCAAATCTAAAAATCTAACCGTAGAATTATTAACAGCAAACCCGCTTATCTATCTTTATGCTCTTGGTATCTTTTTATATGTAGGAGTTGAAGTAGGTGTCGCGAATACTATAACCTTATATTTTGAGGACAAATTAAGTATCTTTTCAATAATCCAATCTTCAGATGATTTGGTCAATGTTGGAATGATGGGAGAAATATATTCAGGACTATTAAATTTCTTCAGACAAGCTGTTAATGCTGAGAGCGTAAGAAATTTAACATTAAGTCTATACTGGGGTGGTTTACTAGCAGGTAGGTTCGTCGGTACTGCAGTACTAGACAAGATCCCCGGCAAACTTGCAATCAAGATTTATATCGCACTTGCTGCTGTCGCGCTTTATATGGCAATGACTGGTGACATCAACCAAGCTCTTCTTGCTTTCCCTGCAATTGGTTTCTTTATTTCTATCATGTTCCCTACTATATATAGTTTGGCAACTAATAGTTTCGGCAAAGAATACTCAAGTGCGATTTCTGGAATCCTTTGCACTGCTATCATTGGCGGTGCTGTGATTGGACCTGTGATGGCATGGGTAGCTGAAGCCAATCAAGGAGATGCTCTTGTACCAAACTGGGATGCTGGTTTATTGGTTGCCTTTGCTTGTTACGCTTATATCTTTGTGCTTGGAATGTTTGCTAAAGAGGGAAATTAATTAATTTAACTAAGCTGCTTGCTGAACAGGTTTAGCCAAAGTCCGTGCTACAGAAGCTCCAGTACTAGTAACTGCTTCTCTGAGTTTATAGTACTCACCTTGCCTGGTTAATTTATTTACAGCAGCATCATCAACACAGACTTTGAGTTGTTCACGGATTCCTTCAAAATAGATACCATTAGCTAGGTTGTAAAGCTCAGCACCAATAGTAGTGTGCTGGAACGCACCGGTAATACCGATGAGCCATCCAGAAACAATTTGCATTAATCCTGCTTTCTCTGGACTAAAGTTTTGTTGTTTCTTAGCAACATCAGTAAAGTGTCGCGGATCACCAGCTTGATCTTGATGTACTAACTTACCAGCTGTAACAATTCCAAGAGCAGGAATCATATTGGCGATATTGGTTAAAACAGTGTCAATTAGTTTATTACCAGTGATCGCTCCTAAGACAGTGGAAGCTAGTGCAGTACCAAGGGTTGCCATTCCAGCAAATGCATAAGCATTAGCTTCAAAAGCTTCTGCGTATGGCTTACCGCTATTTTTAGATATCTTAGTATGACCAACAGGCTTGAGGCGAAAGATGTTAGCAAAAGCATGTTTGCGAATTTCTGGTATACGAACAAAGTCCCAAGCCAACTTAACACCTTGTTTAAACTGCGCCATCGTTGCCACAATGTGCTTGCCTAGAGGGATTTTACCAAGAACACCACCCATGAATTCATGCGAGAAGTAATCAATCTCACCCATTGTTTCCTGTGTCAACTTAGCAGCGACTTTTTTCTTATCAAAGTACGGTTCTGCATTTGGATTCTTTTTGAATTCTTCTTCAATAAGCTTGGAGTCTTTGAAGCTATCTAAGTTGTAGTTATCTCTCATCGCAAGTTCATTACCACGACCAATAAGAACTACATTAGACAGGGCTCTAAGAGTCCGTCCGAAAGTATTTGTCTGTTCAAAGAAAGTCGAAGATAAACCAAACATCTCACCAATAAATTGCCAGTAGAACTTATGTGACGATAAATACAAACCACGAGAGACACCAGAAGCAATAGTATTAATGGCATACGAAAATCTTTGTGATAAACGGGCAGCATAACCTAATCCACTAAAGCCAAGAGAATCAGCAATCATCGCAACCGGGGCTGCACCAACAAGAGCCTTAGAGACCACTCCGAGTAGTTGATTAAAAGTCTTGCCTGAGTGAAATGGATCAAAAGCCTTGCCAACAAAAGGTATAGCTTTAAGCAATGGAAATTTATCAAAGATAGACTTCTCGTAGACCTGACCTTCCAGAGCCTTCTCACCTGCTTCACTAATTGGTGTAACCAAAGATTGACGATTAGTATTTTCTAGTACTGTTTGAGCCCAAGCATCATTCTCATTAAAATCCATTGAGAACTTTGGATCACCTTCAAAAAGTTCAGAGAAAATAGCTGCATTAAAAGCATTATTTTCATGAATATTAAAACAACGAATAATCTTGTCTTGGTAATGCTCAACAAAAAACTTCACCCATTCTTTTTTTGATTTAACTTCACCAGTTGTATTCTGACGATACTCTGGATCTTCGTCTTTGCCTTTTTTGATTTCCGTAAGTGCAAAGTCATGCCATTGATTTTTGTCAGTGGCAAGTAACTCAACAATATTGCGTCCAATATCCTCATCCGTCATCAATCCTTTGACAACAAAACCTGCCCCGCCAAGTAAAATTGATTGAGCTAATAAAACAGCATCGCTACCAGGACTATCCCCGGCACCAATAACAAAGTACTGACTATCACGCAATTCTTCAATATCTAAGGAATCAGCCTTGGATGTATTTGGAGCAATTTCACTATACGGAGTCAAGTTTTCAACCACGTTGATCATTACGTGTTCTTTTTGTGGTGCTGCAACTCCTTTGTTTTTTAATTGAGTAATTAAATCTGCAAGGTCTTTGTATTGACTTTCAAAATTGTCAAAGTCAACATGCGCAACACTTTTACCATTAATCGTAAATAAATCAGTTCCTTTTGGAACTCCTAATTCTTTCTCCGCCCAGTCCTGAGCTTCTTCTGAACGAGAAAACTTGGCAAGCGTTTTATAGAAGTTCAACTTCACTTCTTCTCTAACAACATTGTCAGAGTCAAAAGCATGCGGCACAAGACAAGCTAACATGCCTTTTCTTAATTTACGAGTTAACTCTGCCTCATTACTTGGCGGATTAGCCTTATTATAATAATCATCAGGAAGCTCTATACCACTCTCGTTAAGCTGTTTAAAGAATTCCGCATCTGAAAATCCTTTTTCACGATGCTTCTCGACAAGACTAATGTAACGTAGAAAGTTTTCAACCTTGAATTCTGGATGTTCAATAAAGACCCAAGGTATTGTTTTGTACTCAAGTACTTTTAATGGTTTGTTTTCTGTTTCATTCGCGACAACTTCTTCGAGCTTTGACAAGAAACCATTCTCGGCACCAGGCATTTTGATTGAATTAAGTTTGTCAATAAATTTACCGTAATTAATTGTTGCAGGAGTAATCTCTAGTTTGCCAGAATATGGATTGTGTTTAATTGCAGCTGATAAACCATTGATCACGAGTACATCAAAAAGATCTTTGGACTCCTTGGTATCAATATCGTGAATTCCAAATTCATGTAGTATCCCTGAGATTTCGTTTGGAGAACGTGGGTTAACCCATTCACCTTGCTCAGTTTGAAATTTAGGTCCCTCAGTACCCACAATACTTGGCCCCGGGAATAAACCAGGACGAGCAGTATTAATCTCATATTTGGCTCCTAATTCTATGATAGCGAGCAATAATAGCCTTAAGTAGTATTTGTCTTGTAAAGAACCAATGGAACGAGAGTTTTCAACCTTGGAATTAGTTTTAAAGGTACAGGTTCCATCTGCATCTGTAGAAATATACGGTAACTTTCCTTTAGACAATTCTTCTAAAAAAAATCTTCTTCTCTTTAAATAGTTCTCTCTAATTTGCTTCTTGATTGAACCATGAGCATTAGCGTAGATCTGTTCAGGGATTTTAATCTGTGAATCATCAAGCTTGAGTAATGCTTTTGCCTTCTCAACAACATTAGATTCAGCCCAACCTAATGCTTCATGCTGTTTCTTTTTGTCTAAATCAGTTAATGTTGTTAAATCAACATTTCTGTTTACAAGTTTGGCTAATTCATCATCAGACTTGCCTGTGATTGCTGCAAGTTCAGCTTCTCCCTCAGCAACTCTATCTTTGTATGCTTGCTTACGCGCTTCACTATTCTCTGGCTTGAGATTTGTTGATTCACGTTGTAAGTTTGTATTGCTTGTGACTGCTATGGTAAAAACCCCTTTGTTTTTACGGACTTGGATAATGTCTGAATACTTTCTCACCTCAAATAAGAGGCAACAAATACAATCTTAATATCGACATGTATTACGCATTCAGCTACTAATTATAACCTTTATTTAGCAAGGCATACATGAAAAAATCCTATATTGTAATACATTATGAAAAACTAATACATACAGTTAATATAAACAACACAAAATAGGTGTCTTCCACTAGTTAAAATACCCAAATCGTCACATGCTAAAGTTGGATTTCTAATCACAATGATTCAAATCGGCAAAGCTCTCAATTCAGGCGCCGTGCTTTTAAGCACCGGACTCTTGCTTTTGGGCCTTAATCTTGGCCAAAATCCATCAGCTGCCACCAATAAAACTTCAGTTAAATCACGAATAGAGAACCGCTTAAGTCTAATGGGACTTAAGCACAGCAATCACATTTATCAATCACAAGCTAGTTGGTACGGCGGTTACTTCCATGGCAGACAAACAGCCAACCAGGAAACCTTCGACAAAAATATTCTTTCGGCTGCTCACAAATCACTTCCTCTCAATACTTACTTACTAGTAACCAATTTGGAAAACAATCGCAAAGTTATTGTACGTGTCAATGATAGAGGGCCTTTTATAGAAGGTCGCGACCTTGATCTTTCTGAAGCTGCTGCAAAGTTGATTGGTAGTTATTCCAAGGGTGTTGTGCCGGTGCAGTATGAAATTCTTGAGAGTGTGTGAGCCGTCATTGCGACAAAGCAATCCAGTGGGTAGTTATAATCTTTGCATTAGATTGCTTCACTAGTGTTCGCAATGACGACTACTTAGCCAACCCGAGAGTAAGATTGTCAAAACCATCATTAGTAACTAAAATATCATCCTCAATACGCACACCAATTTTTTTGTTTTTAATATAGATACCAGGCTCAACAGTAGTTACCATACCAGCTACATAACGAGCTGTTTTCTTATCAACACCGATATCATGAACATCCATACCAATGGAATGACCAGTGCCATGCATATAAAACTTTTTGAGTTCTTCGCTGTCATGCTTGTCTTTCATATATTTCAAATCAACTAGACCTTCAGCAATCACTGCTGCTGCAATATCATGCGTCTCGCCAAAACTCAGTCCTGGCTTAATTGTATCAATTGCTTTTTCTTGCGCAGCAAGCACCAAATCATAAATATCTTTTTGCTGCTGGTTCATTGCACCACTTGCTGCGTGTACTCTGGTTATATCACTAGCGTAGTATTCGTATTCTGCACCAGCATCAATCAATATCAAATCATCTTTTTCGATTTTTTTATTATTAGTAGTGTAATGAAGCGTACAAGAATTTACTCCAGAAGCAACAATCGCAGGATAAGCCCAACTGCTAGCTCCTTGTTGCCTAAAAACCTGGTATAGAGCAGCTTCCAGTTCATACTCATAGATACCTGGAGTGATCATCTCAGCAGCAACACGATGTCCTTGAATAGCAATTTGAGCAGATTTTCTCATCAATTCAATTTCAGCAGCCGACTTCACCGTGCGCAATGAAGCAACAAAGTCAGTCAAATCTATTGACGACTCTTCTTTAAATTCATTAATATCAAAACTTTGATCAGCATGATAATTTTGCTTGGCACCCTCTAATCCCTCTCGAAATCCATCCCATATCTCATGTTTAGCATCAAAAGGTTCAACAAAAAGAGTAAAAGGATTATCAGCATTAGGGTCTAAAACACAAACAGCGTTTGGTTCTTTAAAACCAGTTAAATAATAAAAACTACTATCAACTCGAAACGGATAATGCACATCGTTAGAAAATACTTTTTGTTGTCCACTTTTAAAGACAGCTTTTTGTTTTTTCTTGCCGCTTAGATCTTTGAGATAATCAAGGACTTTTTGACGGCGGGCTTTGAATTCTGCTTGACTAATCATTATGACACTGAGTTAAACGCCTGCTCCAAATCCTTTCTCAAATCTTCTACTGTCTCTATTCCAACTGAAATTCTCACTAAATTATCATTGATACCAAGCTCAAGACGGCGCTCACGCGGCACTGCGGCATGAGTCATACTTGCAGGATGTCCAATTAGACTTTCAACTCCACCAAGTGATTCAGCAAGCTGGAATATTTGTGTAGCGCTTACCAGTTTTTTGACAGTTTCAAAATCACCATCAAACTCAAACGAGAGCATGCCGTTGTAATAATCCATTTGTTTTTTGTAGAGTGCATGTTGCGGATGTGACTCAAGCACAGGACAATGTATTGTTTTGACTTTAGGATGTTTTTCAAGCCACTTTGCAATCTCTATGCAGCTTTCATGATGCTGGCGCATTCTAATAGCTAGTGTTTTTATTCCTTTCATTAAAATCCAACAGTCAAAAGGACCAGCTAGATTGCCTGTAGCATTTTGTCTATAAGCTATCTCTGTAGCAAGCTTGTCATCCTTAACAACAATCGCTCCAATCAAAACATCAGAGTGTCCACCAAGATACTTGGTTCCAGAGTGGATTACAATATCGACACCCCAGTCTAGAGGACGCTGCAGGTATGGACTGGCGAAGGTATTGTCAAAACCAATAAGGATTTTGTTTTCTTCAGTTCTTGATTTATTCAAATCTTTTACGAGACCAACAATCGCTTCAATATCACAAAGTCTCATCAAAGGATTAGTTGGTGATTCAAGCCAAACCAATCTAGTACTATCTTTGACCGCGCTCGCAATATTACTCAAGTCACGTGCGTCTACAAAATCAAAACTCAAACCAAGCGGAGTCATAATCTCGTTAAATAATCTATGCGCTCCACCATATAAATCAGAAGAGCTGATCACGTGATCACCTGGCTTAAACATTTGCATCACTGAATGAACAGCTGCAATTCCCGAAGGATAAATCGCTGCAAAAGTCCCGTTCTCTAAAGAAGCCAAAACATCAGCAACTGCAGTTCGAGTGGGGTTGCCAGTACGCGAATAACAATAGCCCTTGTTATCATCAATTCCAGCTTGAGTATAAGTAGAGGTTTGGTAAATAGGAAATATCGTTGCACCAGTAGCTGGATCAGGTGCTTGACCAACTAAAATTGAACGAGTTTCAAAACCCCAATTCTTTTCTAGCTTTTTTTGTGCTTCATTAAGCTCAACTCTCGTACTGTAATTAGATCTACTTTTCATAACATTGCCAGCAAGAACTAGTCTTTGCTTGGCTAAAAATATAGCATGACATCCAGCCAGCGACGTTGAGCCTTTCGCTCCCTGCTAGATAATAGCAGTCACGCATGTCTATTATCTGATAGAAAACAAAGGGCTCAACGTGGCTGGCGAAAGTGGAATAAAGAATACAGATGACTAACTTCATACATTTCTTTGATCAACACGCTGGAACCATAATGATTTTTGGCCCAATCATTATATTGCTTGCAGTGGCCATTCGCGACATCACCCAAACGCAACATACTATCAAAAGAAATTATCCTGTAATTGGTATTCTACGATACTTACTAGAACTCATTGGTCCTGAGCTTAGACAATATCTTTTTCATGATGAAAGATCCGATAGACCAATCCCACGTTATATAAGGACTTGGGTTTATGCCAACTCTAAACGACAACTTGCAACAGTTGCCTTTGGTTCCAAAAAAGATATGGACAAGCCAGGCACAATGCTCATGCGCCATAGTCACTTCCCTATCAACTCAAGTGAAGGAGAGTGTGACATTGACCACAAAGTCACTATCGGTAGCAAGCGCCGCTTCCCTTACAACGCTCCTTTATTTAATATCTCAGCAATGTCATATGGAGCGCTTGGCAAAAACGCTGTACAAGCACTCAATAACGGAGCCAAGCTAGCTGGTTGCTATCACAATACCGGTGAAGGTGGCGTTGCTAGATATCATTTAGACTCAGGCGCAGACATTTGCGTGCAAGTAGGTACCGCCAAGTTTGGTATGCGACACGCTAACGGTGACTTTGACGAAAGTAAATTTTTGGAACTAGCTCGTCTCGATCAAGTCAAAATGTTCGAGATCAAACTCTCTCAGGGAGCAAAACCTGGCAAGGGTGGCGTTCTGCCCAAAGAAAAAATCACTGATGAAATTGCCGCTGCACGTGGCATAGAGAAAGGCAAAGATGTCATCTCTCCGCCACGACACAAAGAATGGGAAGATGAAGAAGGCATGCTCAGGTGGATTGATGATCTGCAAAACAAAAGTGGTAAACCAATTGGCATCAAGTTTTGTCTTGGGCGCAAAGAATTTGTACATGCACTAATTGCTGCAATTCACAAAACTAAGATGATGCCCGATTTTATTACTGTAGATGGAGCAGAAGGTGCGACGGGTGCAGCACCACAGGCGCATACTGACTATCTTGGTTATCCACTTAAAGATGCTTTGATGTTCATAGACAATGCATTAAGAGAAGCTGGACTAAGAGAAGAAATCAAAGTTATTGCTTCTGGCAAAGTAATTACCGGAGCCGACCTTGCCATCATGATTGCACTGGGTGCCGATCTCTGTCAGGGAGCAAGAGGCTTCATGTTGAGTATCGGCTGTATCCATGCTCTCAAATGCAATACCAATCATTGCCCTGCTGGAATTGCAACTCACGAGCCCTGGCTTGAACGAGGACTGGTTATCAAAGAAAAAATTCCTCGCGTAGCAAATTATCACCACGCAGTAATTCATGAATTCAATAGCATGATGCATGCATGCGGAAAACTTCATCCCTCAGAGTTCAAGAGAAGTGACATCATGAAAGTAATAGATCATCATAAAATAGTTACTATGGATGAACTCATTCCTCAACCACCGTTCAAGGCTTGTCAAGGAGAAACCAGTTGATATGCTAAAATTGATCTCAACTATGTTTAGATTCATTAGTTTCATTTTTGGTATTGCTGCAGGATTTGCATTAGCACTCGCAGTGCTTCCTATTCCTGGAAAGACATTCTTTAATAAAATGTCCAAACTACCACCCAACGCCAAAGATCTAATAGACAATAGTATTAATTTAGGCATTTCTGCTTTTAGACTCGCCTTTACGGCTGGTAAAGAATTCAACCATCGTTTCAGTGACGTCTTGGACAAAACCAAAAGCAAAATCGATGAGCTTAACATCAAATACTCTGAGGAGCTTGATAAATTCAAAACAAAACGCAATAGCCAAACGAGCAAAGAAGAGGTAAACGTATAAATGGAAACTAGTGTAATTGATATAATTTTTATTTGCAGCCTGGCTTTTCTGGCTCTAAGCATGATCGTTTTCTTAATTTTCTTTATTCCAGTTTTGGTACAACTTACCAAAGTTTTGGAATCACTAAGATCACTAATTGATATTGGCAAAGATTATGTCCAAGGGATTCAAAACAAACTTAACGATGCTGGACACAACGTCGGCAAACTTGCAAACTATTTAACAGCGCTAGGAGGTACTCTTGGTAGTGCCTTAATTGACTTGGTTTTCTCAAATAAGCGCAAGTAACAAAAAAGGTCTAATCAAAGCTGTTTAAGACCAGTAAAATTTGGTATAATAATTACATGAGCAATAATAACAATAATAATTCTAGCAATTTTGTATTGGGACTAATATTTGGTCTTGCAGCGGGTTTTGTCGCAGGCATACTAAATGCCACTAAACCGGGTAGAGAATTAAGACGTGACTTTGAAGTCAATTCTTCTGACTTCTTTGAAACTGTCAAAGAAAAGTTTGAGGATATTAAAATTCAAGCAGCTGATACTCTTGGTGACTTCAAAGATTTTACTGACGAAAAGCTCAAAGCCTCAGCGCAAAACATCGAAACCCAAGTAGAATCGCTTGGCAAACAACTTGAAGAACTCACTAAAAAACAATCTAACAACTTTAGTGAAAGAAATTAAAGCCATCAATTAATAGTGCAAGCTTTTTACAATAAACACAAAGCCACAATAGTAATGTTGTCTCCTTTATTATTGGGATTAGCTTTCTTCGCCTATAGTGGGATATCAGGCTTGATTGCCGTCAAAGATTCCAAGATTTTTGATCAAGTAACAAAGGCGCCATTGCAAATTGGCGATTTTGAAATTCAAGAAATTGATAGTAAGACCAACAAAGTCAAATGGACGTTAAACGCCATTAACAGTGAATCAGACTTAGGACAAAACCAAGCTCAAGTACAAAAACCTAAACTCACTTTTTATAACCCAAGCACAGGCTATGATGACGCGCAATTTACTATCACAGGTGAATACGCCCAGTTCAATAAAGACGAGCAAGAAATTAATCTCAATGACAATGTACTACTCTTAAGTAGCGATGGTAAATATATACTGAGATGCGGACACCTCAAGTTCCAAGAGCAACTACCTTATCTTATCGTTTCAGACAACTGGACTCTCAATTCCACAGATGGTTATGAAGTCAGTGGCAGTAAGGGACTTATAAAAAAGGATTTTAGTTCTATTATTAGCCAAGGTAACGCCAAGCTCACTAAAGGTAAGCAAGACCCACTTGAAATTCAAGCCGAGAAAATTACTCTTGAGCCAAACGAAAGCCAAACTATCATTGCAGAAAAATCTGCGTTCTTTCAAATCAATGCAACTACTACTCTCACTGCTGGCAAAATAATTATTAACCAGAATGGTAAAATCGAAGCTGAATCGACAGTCAATGCCAAAGCAAGTAATGTCAATTGCTTTTCAGACAAACTAATAATTACAGTGGATGCCAAGAAAAAACCGCTCGAAGCTATCTTCACAGTCAATCCTTATATTATTCAAGGAGACAATACTATTTACTCTGACAAGATTATTTATGACTTCAATACCGAAAAAGCCAGCATCATTGGTCATGTTCACTCTGACTAATCCAAGGTTGTATAATAAACAACGTGACTAAGCTCAAAATCATATTCTCAAAATCACTAGCCAAACTTTGTTTTGCAATGTTGATTATATTCTTTTCTCTACAGCTCGCTGTCTTAGCTGAGGATGGCAATCTTGGCAAGATCAAAATCATCTCAGCAGAGAAACTAGATTATCAAGATGGCAATTCTACTTTAATTGGCAATGTCAAAATCCAAATTGGCAATTTCACCATTGAAGCCCCCCAAGCTTTTATTGACGCTGATAGCAATGGTGAATCAAGCTACGCACGTTTTGTCGGTGGAGTTTCTTTGGACTCTGATCGCATTAGTATCATCGCTCCACGAATGGATATTGACGTCAATAAATCATTGCTCAAATCATTCTCCTCAGAAGAAGAGCTTGTGGTCACAACTATTGTTGATAAAAAACAAGCCAACCTCTATGCTCAATATCAAGAAATCAACTTAGCAACGGGCTTTGCTCAAGCCAATAGTGGTAATGCCGAAGATATGATGCAAGTGAAGTATGTCAGTGAAGACATGAATATAAGCTCAGACAAGCTCGAATTAGAACTCAAGGAACTCAGTGAACTAAAATATATCAACTTCCTAAGCAATGTTGTAGCAATCTCTGACAAGCTCCGAGTCGAATCACAGGATCTGGTTTATTTTCCGAGTCTTGACTTAGTCAAAGCTAACGACGATGTTAGATTATTGTTTCTAAGCGGAACTCAACAAGGTAGCTATCTCTTTTCAGACTCTGCCATCTATGAGCAGAGCAAAAATCTCTTGTCTGTCTTTTCGCGAGGACCACAACGTTTTGCAGAAATCCATAGTGATCAAATTTTTGGTAAAGCTAGACAAATCCTCGTTAATATTGACGAGGATCATAATATAGACAATGCCATACTCACAGGCAATGCATACGCCCAGCATCAAAGCAAATCACTACTTGGGCATGAAATATTACTTGATATCAAGAATCACAAACTTGAGACTAGCGTTGGCAGGCCACGCACTCGTTTATTACGATAGACTTGTTTTGAAAGTCGGAATTATCTCCAAAGGCAACACGCGCATTCCGCGCGGTTGCTAGATTACAAAAAAAGACCAGGCATAAACCTGGTCTTTTAATCAGTTTCTCAGTGAAGCCAATGGTTAGACAGCACAAAGCTTTGCAGCTTGTGTCCTTGATGCTTCACTTGTAGGAAGCATAAGGAAGTGTCTAGCAGCTTTGCTCAAAGTATTAAATACTCCGCTAGGCTCGCCATTTGGCACGTGAGAAACAGCTGAGGCGGTTCTACGCATAGGCGTAGAGCTTTGTCCCAACTTCATTGTTCGAGACACCGCATTGGTGTCTGTACTCATACAAGTAATTATAACAAATCAACTCAATAAAAATCAAGCCCAAGTCGTTACGTTATTAACGCCGGGTGATAACGATGTAACGCTTTGCTAATACGCATTTACAAAGCGTTACGGTGTTATCACCCGGCGTTAATAACGTAACGATTAATATTTGTTGATATTATCAATCAACCTAGTTTGACCGACTTTACCAGCAAAAAACAGCCTATCCCAATGCATTTCCAGATATTCAAGCTCAATACCAAGGCTAATCATAATTTCCCTGGCGTGTTCAATAGTTAGATCCCTAGCAGAAACAGCCTTGAGATATTTATAGATATTGGCAGCGATTTTTCTCTCATTATCACTAAGATATTGATTGCGCGAGCTCATTGCCAGGCCGCAGCTTTCGCGAATAATCGGCCCGCGAATAATCTCAACCGGCAATTTATAACGTTGAACCATATCTTCAATCACCATTAATTGCTGAAAATCTTTTTCACCAAAAACTGCTTTGGTCGGTTTAACAAAATCAAACAAAGTTTTGACGACGGTACAAACCCCATCAAAATGCCCTTGACGGCTTAGCCCACATAATTTATCTGCTATCTCTGGATTGGCATTAATCATCTCAAGCCCGGACTCGACTTTCAATGGATAAATATCTTGGCAACTTGGTGCCCATAAATAATCAGCCAACTCGTTAATTAGATCCATGTCCTCGCCCAGCTTACGCGGATATTGATCAAAATCCTCACCTTTGCCAAACTGCAAAGGATTTACAAAAATACTAACTATGACTTTACGTCCATGCTCACGCGCCAATCTCATCAATGAAAGATGACCTTCATGCAAAGCACCCATCGTTGGAACCAAAACTAGATCCTCTCTATCTAATAAAGCATCAAGGTCTTCTCTAGTCGTAAGCAATCTCAACATTATTTTCGCGTATAGGTTTTGGGAAGACGCAAACTCAGCGCCGAAACTATTTCATAACTAATAGAACCAGCTCCGCAAGCCCAATCACTGACCGGCAAATCATCGCCTAATAATTCAACAAGATCACCTGTTTGAGCATCAATAGAACCAATATCAAACATCATTTGATCCATAGTAATCAAACCTACTTGTTTTACAGTCTCAGACTTGAGACGCCCTACTATATTATTAGACAAGGAACGCGGCACTCCATCAGCATAACCCAATGGCAAAGTGGCGATTTTGGTCGCTTCACTAGCCGTCCACGTCGCTTTGTAACTAACTGACTCGCCAGCCTCAATCTCTTTAATGAAACTGATACGGGCAAACAAAGATAGTAAAGGTTTAAGTTCAGGATTCTCCAGTCCATAAAGCTCAATCCCGCATCGTACATAATCGAAATCCACTTGCTCGCCCAATGCTCTTAAAGCCTGGCTAGAAGCAGGGTGCATAGGATAGCCCATACCCTCACTAAGCTGCTTGAATAACTGATATTGCTTAATACAAAGATCTTTATTGGCGGCATCAGCAAAGTGAGTATACACTGACTTGATTTCCAAATTCTCCAAAGCCTCAATTGCTGCAATATCTTTTTTTGATTTAAAACCAATACGATTCATGCCAGTGTCAAACTTGATATGCACTTGTGCTTTCAAACCTTGTTGCCCGGCTAATTCATCGAGCTTGATAGCCGCAGCCAAATCAACAATTGTAATTTCGATTTGTTCACTCAAAGCACGTTCCAGAGCCCAATCTGGACTAATACCCAGAACAACAATGCGCTTCGCTGTAGTTTCTCTTAAAGACAAAGCTTCATCAATACTAGCAACAGCATAAGCCTCGATAAAAGGATAAGCATCAAGTACTTTCACTATAATTGCAGCACCGTGACCATAAGCATCTGCTTTGAGTACCGGAATCAATGGCTTATTAAATTCAGCATAAATCTTCTTGAGATTAAATTCAAGATTGTCTAAATTAATTTCAAGCCAAGCATCCCGCCTATAGGCTTGCTTTTGCGTCGGTCTTAGTTGAACCATATCCCTCCTTCAGCTTTGCACCCAAAGTCCCAGTCGTTGCGTTAGACTCAAGAATATCCCTCAACTCCACTTCTCCAAAATCTGGCCACAAGGTATCCACAAAAACAAGCTGTGAATTTACAGCTTGCCAAAGTAAGTAATTACTCAAACGTTTCTCTCCACCAGTTCTCAATATTATTTCTGGGTCAGGACAATTAACCGTATACAAGTAGCTAGCAAACTGCTCTTCCGTTAGAGCCTTGATCTCATCATCATTCAATGTCGATTTAATCCGAGTCAATGCAGTGCTCATCTCATCAAGCGAACCATAATTAAGAGCAATCTGTAATTTCAAACCAGTATTGTCTTTGGTCTTTTCTGCTAAGCCATTAAGGCTCTGCTCAATACCAATATCAGCGAAGGCACTAATGTCACCCAAGAAAGTCACCTTGACATTTTCTTTGTGTAAGTTGCTCAGTTCCTTAACTGCAACTTCACCCAAGAGTTTGAATAAAAAATCAAGTTCGCTTTTGTCTCTACGCCAGTTCTCAGTAGAAAAAGCATAGCTGGTAAGATACTCGATACCATACTTAGGGCAAAGTTTGACTAAGTCTTTAAGCGCCTTAACACCTCGACGATGCCCTTCAACAGAAGGCAAGCCACGCTGGGTTGCCCAACGTCTATTACCATCCATGATTACTGCAAGGTGCTTGATCACAGCCAATATTATAGCAATATCATCAGCTAGGAGCTTGTCATCCAGCCCATATTTATTAACTGAGATCTTTATATTTAGTAAAGTTGGGCTGGGTTACACGCTCCTAACGAGTCTTCTTGATTTACTACACTACAGAAACAACAATTTCGGTAGCAGACTCCTCTGTAAATGAATACTGCAACGGCGCAATACGCTCACCATCATCATTTAAGGGCACACGTTTGTAATAACGGATATCCAAAGCCGTCTTGTCACCAACTTCAATAGTCTCATGATCCAATGGCGCTAAATAAACTCTAAAAACAACTTGATTAGTCAAAAGATCACTCAAGGGCAACTTGATCCTATCCTTGGCTCCACTAATTTGTTGCGATAATGCAATAGTGTTGTATTCATCACCAAAAATTCCTTTGCCTTCTATGTGATCAATGGCGAACAGATTCTTGTTGTAATAAAGATCAAACTCCAAAAAATTAGAACTAACAATATCATCGAAATTAAGACTGTCATCTGTCGTTGTCACTACAAACTCAACAAAACCAGGCGACATCACAACTCCAGAGATATGTTCAAACTCGTCATCAGCACCATTCAGTCCATCAAAAATATCAAAATCTTCAATATTGAGAAATTCTTTAACAAAATCAACAACCGCAGATGTCGTTTCTATAATCTCCTTAATCTGTCTATAAAGTCTCTCTAAGTCATGAATACGTTGCAATAAACTAATTCCCAAAAAGGCTTGCTGCTCCATTCTTTCATAGTCTTCTTTTTTAAGTCGCACATAAACATCTTTATTCGTGCGAACTAAATCTGGTTGTGATTTTTCATAACCCAAGTCTTCAACAACAACTTGCAAAGAAGCTTGCTGTGCTGGTTTAGCTTGAGCAACCAAACTCCACGGCATAACCAAAGTCAAAACAAGACTACAAAGCAGCAGTCTCCGATAGCCCGACTGAATCGGGCTCAGTGATTTATTCATTATTATCTCCTTTAAAGCATCTCCAAGATTGCTTTCACTTCAAACTCAAACAACAATAATTATGAACAAACTTACAAGAAATCGAAAGGGGTCATTTAACCCCTGGAAATAATTGTAAAGCCCTTTGTTGATAGGGGTTTTACAGAATTTGCAGAATAACGCAGGGGAAAAACAATTCAAAAGGGTCATTTAACCTCTACGCAAGCCCAAGCCTAGTCCAAACGACCGATCAGATAAACCAGCCAAAGGACTTGAAACCCTTATAAATAGCTATTTAGTGGATGAACGCTCATCGACAGAAGTGGAACTTATATAGATAGAGATCTTGTGAAAGGCTAAACCCTTGCTTGATAACTCTATGTAGTCCCCAAATAATATAGGAGATCCATCTTGGCCGTAAGTTTTGTAGGTCTAAATAGTTCATTCGATTCAGGTGCACTGATTTCACAGCTCATAGATCTTGAGGTGCAGAGTCGTATTGCTCCCTTACAAAATAAAATCTCTCGTCTCAATGATGAGAATTCATTTTTATCTTCTGCTTCTTCAAGCGTAACCAATATAAAAAATATTATCGACCACAAAGCCATTTCTCAAGGTACAACAGAACTTGCATCCAAAAGTGTTACCACGCTCGATAACACAAATGCAGCAGGAACCGAAAATTATTACACAACAATTACAGCGACTGACGATGCTGTAGCACAAACTTTTGATTTAGAGATTCGTCAATTAGCAACAACAACAACCCGAAGATCCGACGCACGGATTGACAATGGCGTAACAGGAGATTCAACTCTTGCAACAGCCAATCTCAAGGGAGTAACATCTATTACAACGGGTGACGTTACTATTGATGGTGAGACAATCGCATCAGTACTAACAGACAGTAGCACCATTAATGATCTGCTTATTTTCTTGCGAAGCTTTGCTGCCGTAAGCACTGCAACAATGGATGCAGAAGGCAGAATCGCAATCACTGGTACAGCAG
>JAQCFG010000021.1 GCA_027618255.1 Cyanobacteriota bacterium | reverse complement strand
CTAGCTGTCTAACCTGAGCGATAGAACCTCTCGCTCCAGAGAAAGCCATCATATAAACTGGGTTTAATCGATCAAAGTTTTCAACAACTGCTGCTGTTACTTTTTCGTTAGTCTCAGACCAAGTATCGATCACCTTGTTATAACGCTCAACCTCTGTAATCTCACCGCGCTCAAAACGCTTAGTCGTGATAGAAAGCTCATCCTCAGCAGCTTGCAGTAAAGCCTTTTTGGCTGGTGGAACTTGCAAGTCAGCAATACTAATAGTTACAGATGCTTTGGTTGCATATTTAAAACCAAGATCCTTGAGGTTGTTACCAAGTCTCGCCGCAACGTCATTACCGTAATTCTCGTATACATGTGAGAGTAATCTCTCCATTGCTTTTTTATCTACCGTTTGGTTGATAAAAACCGGTTGCTTACCTTTGCGTTCCCAATGTATCTCTTTTGTTTTTGTTGCCATGTTTGTTTTCCTTGAAATTTTTAAGTTTAAATCCGCTACCCGTCTTTCCGTCTTCGTTTCACTTCGACGCGACAATCGCTTCGAAGCAATCATAAGCCCGTAGGACTTATGACATTACAACCTCTTTACCATCAATTGAATCAATAATCATTTTATTGAACATGATTCTTCCGATAGTTGTTTCGATAATCTCTGCATTGCCTGATTCAGTCATGTTAGTTCTAACTTTAACCTTAGCAAAAAGATCTGCGTAACCAGCATAGTAAGACTGAAGCGCTTCTTCTTCATTTGAAAAAGTTCTTCCAGCACCGATGAATTTCTTAGGGTCATCATTATCCGGTTTCTCAATCGTTAAGTAATAAATACCGATAACCATATCCTGTGAAGGAGTGATTGTTGGTTTACCACTTGCTGGAGTCAAGATGTTAGTGTTAGCCATCATCAAAGTACGAGCTTCAGCTTGTGCTTCCAAACTAAGCGGTACGTGAACTGCCATTTGGTCACCATCGAAATCCGCGTTAAACGCTGAACAAACTAATGGGTGCAATCTAATTGCGCGACCTTCAACGATTACAGGTTCAAAAGCTTGAATCCCTAATCTGTGAAGTGTCGGTGCACGGTTAAGTAGCACTGGATGACCAGTTGTAACTTCTTTAAGGATATTCCAGATCACTGGAGGTCCTTTTTCGATTAACTTCTTAGCAGCTTTGATGTTCTGACAAATCTGACGGTCAATCAATTTGTTGATTACAAATGGTTTGAATAACTCAACTGCCATCTCCCTAGGAAGACCACATTGGTGAAGTTCCAAACTAGGACCAACAACGATAACTGAACGACCAGAGTAGTCAACACGCTTACCAAGTAAGTTTTGACGGAATCTACCTTGCTTACCTTCAATGATATTAGAAAGTGATTTAAGTGGTCTACCATTGGTACCAGTGACTACTCTTCCTCTTCTACCATTGTCTATAAGAGCGTCAACTGCTTCTTGAAGCATACGTTTCTCGTTACGGATGATAATCTCAGGCGCGCCCATGTCAATAAGACGAGCAAGACGGCTGTTACGGTTGATCACACGTCTGTAAAGATCATTCAAATCAGAAGTTGCAAATCTACCACCATCTAACTGAACCATAGGTCTCAAGTCAGGAGGACAAACAGGCAATACATCTAAAACCATCCATCCTGGATCAGTAGATGAATTCAGTAATGAATTGACTAAACGAGTACGCTTGATACACTTGGTTCTCTTTTGTTGTGAACCACTTACAGCAATCAATTCCGCTTTAAGATCTTCTTTAAGTTGAACTAAACCAGGTAAACCAAGTAAAGCACCACGCTCAGTTCTCTTATTATCAGGGAACTCATACTTAGGTTGAGCCAATTCTTCGAGCATAAGCAAAATCGCTTCAGCACCGATACCAACTTCAAACTGATTAGTGTCTTCTTCAAGCAACTTATCGTATTCTTCTTCAGTAATAATTTGACCTTTTTTGATGCCTTCAACATTACCTGGATCAAGAACTACATATGAATTGAAATAAACTACTTGCTCAAGATCTTTCAATGGAGTCTCAAGTAAAAGACTCAAGTAGCTTGGAATACCTTTCAAAAACCAGATGTGTGTAACTGGCGCTGCGAGGCTAATGATACCCATTCTGTGACGACGTACTTTAGACTCAGTAACTTCAACTCCACATCTTTCGCAAATGATACCTTTGTGTCTAATTCTTTTGTACTTACCACAAGCACATTCCCAATCCTTAACAGGACCAAAGATTTTTTCGCAAAATAAACCATCTTTTTCTGGCTTAAGAGTTCTATAGTTAATGGTTTCTGGTTTAACCACTTCGCCATGTGACCAACCTTGTATTCTACTCGGTGAGGCGATTTGTATCTTGAGGTTATCGAAAACATCGTTATCGGCAACTAAATTTGCTCTAACAATATCATCCTCAAACTGATCAAAACTTATTTCGTTTTCGATCAATACTTCTTCTGCTAATTGATTTACCTCTGCTTCAGACATCTTATAATTCTTCCTTTATTAAACCTGATTAAAACTAAAACCCGCTTTAGTCTCTAGTGCTACTTTATCTTCGTGCCTTGCTGCCGATGGGTCAGTAAGCTCTTTGATAGTATCCTCTAGACTTCTAGTTCTCACATTACGACTTCTGAGTGGGTCAAAGCTGTCTGTATAAAGATCAACTTCTTCTAGTGTGCCTTCTTCATCATTCTTCTTCAATGCATGAATATCAAGACCAATAGATTGAAGCTCTTTCATCAATACTTTGAATGACTCAGGAACGTTGGCAGGAGGAATATTGTCTCCCTTAACGATCGCTTCGTAAGCTCTCGATCTTCCAATCACGTCATCAGACTTGATAGTAAGCATCTCTTGAAGTGTATAAGCAGCACCGTAGGCTTCAAGCGTCCAGCACTCCATCTCTCCAAGTCTCTGACCACCAAACTGCGCCTTACCACCAAGAGGTTGTTGAGTAACCAATGAATAAGGACCAGTGGAACGAGCATGAATCTTGTCATCAACTAAGTGAACTAATTTCAACACATACATAACACCAACTAATGCTGGGTTATCAAAAGCCTCACCAGTTCTTCCATCGTAAAGCTGTTGCTTACAATCGATATTGAGCCATGAGTATCTTTCTGGATCAGAATCCTTAGCTTTTTGAAGTTCTTTAGTTACTAAATCATTAGAAGCACCTTCACCAAACATTTCATCGAATGATGGAACTTCATAAGCTTGATCAAGTATTGAAGCAGCCATACCTAAGATACACTCATAGATCTGACCAACGTTCATACGAGATGGAACACCTAGTGGATTAAGAACCATATCAACAGGAGTGCCGTCTGAAAGATGTGGCATATCTTCTACAGGAAGAATCCTTGAGATGATACCCTTGTTTCCGTGACGTCCCGCAACCTTGTCTCCAACTGAGATTCTACGTTTTTGCGCAATGAAAATACGTACAACTTTGTTAGAAACAGGAGGAAGCTCATCACCCTTCTCTCTGTCATAAACACGCACTGCAATTACACGTCCAAGCTCACCATGCGGCACTCGAAGTGAATTGTCTTTAACATCTCTTGCTTTCTCACCAAAGATCGCTCTTAATAATCTCTCCTCTGGAGGATTGTCAGACTCACCCTTAGGTGTGATCTTACCGACAAGAATATCGTTTTCTTCAACCATCGCACCAACGCGAACGATTCCGTTTTCGTCAAGATGCTTAAGTGCTTCTTCACCAACGTTGGGAATTTCACGAGTGATTTCTTCAGGTCCAAGTTTGGTTTGACGAGCATCAATCTCATACTTCTCGATATGAATTGAAGTGTAAACATCATCATAAACAAGACGCTCTGAAATCAAGATCGCATCCTCAAAGTTGTATCCTTCCCAAGGCATAAATGCAACTACTAGGTTTTTACCAAGAGCAAGTTCACCTTGACAAGTAGCAGCTCCATCAGTCAATGCCTGACCGGCTTTGACCTTCTCGCCCTGTTTAACGATAGGGATTTGATTCAAGCAAGTATCTTGGTTAGATCTTAAGTACTTAAGAAGCTCATATGTTTTTTGACCCTTGTTAGCATCATCAAACTTGACTGTGATTTGAGTTGAACTAGCGAAACTAATTACTCCATCAGCATCAGCAATAACAACCATGCCCGAGTCACGTGCAACCTGACCTTCAATACCAGTACCAACGAGTGTACGCTCTGCTTTAAGCAAAGGCACTGCTTGACGCTGCATGTTAGAACCCATCAAAGCTCTGTTAGCATCGTCATGCTCAAGGAAAGGAATCAAAGAAGTTCCGATTGAAACGATTTGAATTGGTGAAACACCAACCAAATCTACATTGTTATTAGTTGTTTCAATGTACTCATTTTTGTATTTAACAGGAATAAATTCATCAACAAAAGTGCCATCTGCTCTTACGTGAATATCACCAGTTGCAACACGCTTGTTGTCTTCTTCGTGTGCACTGTAATATCTAACTTCTGGACTTACAATCCCATCAGTAGCAGCTCTATAAGGAGTTTCGATAAAACCAAACTCATTAACACGCGCATGTGTTGCTAGTGAACTGATCAAACCAGCGTTTGGACCCTCTGGAGTCTCAATTGGACAAAGGCGTCCATGCTGCGAAGGATGAATATCACGAACTGCAAAACCAGCACGCTCTCTAGAGAGACCACCGGGCCCAAGAGCCGAGATTCTACGTTTGTGAGTCAATTCAGCTAGTGGATTAGTTTGATCCATAAACTGTGATAACTGAGAAGATCCAAAGAACTCACGGATCGCAGAAACCAATGGTTTAGGGTTGATCAAGTTAGCTGGAGTAAGACCTTCTTGTTCTTGAAGAGTCATTCTCTCTCTAATAATTCTTTCAATACGACTCAAGCCAAGTCTGAATTGGTTTTGAAGCAATTCACCAACTGAACGCACGCGACGGTTACCTAAGTGATCAATATCATCAACTTGGGCTTCATCAAAGTTGAGCTTGATTAGGTAATCAATTGCTGCAACAAAATCCTCTTTAGTAAGAACACGAAGATCATCAGGAGCGTTAGGACCAAGTTTCTCATTGATTTTGAAACGTCCAACCGGACCTAGATCGTATTTCTTAGGATTGAAAAAACGAGACTCAAGTAATTGACGTGCACCTTCAACAGTAGGGTGTTCGCCCGGTCTCATTTTTTTGTAGATCTCAATTAGAGCTTCATCTTCTGACTCTGTAGGATCTTTATCAAAAGTCTTAGATAAATAATCGAAGTGAGAGAAAAGATCTTTCATTTCGTTGGTACTATAACCAAGCGCTCTCAGGAAGATAGTTACAGGGATCTTACGAGTCTTGTCGATCTTAATATAAACGAAATCAGAAATATCGGTTTCCAATTTAACCCAAGCACCACGATTAGGAATCAAGGTCGCATTAAATACACGCTTACCACTTGGCTCAATATCACGTTTGTAGTAGATACCAGGTGAACGAACGATTTGTGAAACCACAACACGCTCAGCACCGTTAACAATGAAAGTACCACGCTCGGTCATCATCGGGATCTCACCAATAAACATCTTAGATTCTTTGATTTCGCCGGTGTCTCTATTGACAAAACGGACTTTAATATATAATTTCTTGGTATAGCTTTGCTCATTGAGCCTTGCTTCCATCGGAGTCTTAGCCTTGTTTGGCTCTTGGTGCTCCTCAAAAGTGTAATGGTCGTGAAGGAAATAAAGCTCCAACCTACCAGTGTAGTCAGTTACTGGCGAAAAGTTGTACAACTCCTCGGCAAGTCCCTTGGTTAAGAACCTTTGGAAGGATTCTTTTTGTATCTCGGCCAAATCTGGCAACGTAATAGTTCTCTGTCCCTCATAAGCTTTGACTTTAGGGATTGCACGTGAATAATTATTTATCATAGTTTGTATTTTCTGTTATAATGTTGACCCTTGCAAAATGGATATTAAAATCCACAATGAAATACCAATTATACGGACTCTTATAGCCAAAATCAATCTAAAGCAAGCGTTTGAGGGCATTCTTCGGTTTTTTATAAGTTTTAACAGGAATTGGGTTAAATTAATGTTAAGTTTTTTTCAAATTTTAGCTTATAGTTAAGATCCCGATATAGATAGCAGGTATTGACTGATCACCGCGGAACGTGTCACAATAATACAACACTAAAACTATTATATTATGGAAAATTTATCACAAACCGCACAACTTTTTTTAATAAGAACCACACCAGGTCAATCAATTGAAAAGACCCAATTGACACCTCTAACACAGACCGTACATCCGCAGAATAGACTTGCTAGAGGAGTTACTTTAACTGAGAAAAAAATTAAAGATCAATCTAGAGAGGCTGGCGTAGAATACGCACAAAATAACTCAACCAATGCCAATCATGCAATAGGTACTATATTTGATGGTATTAATCAAATGATCATGCTAGAGCAAAAAAATGCTTTAAAAGCTAAAAACACAACAGGACGAGATAAAAAAGCTGCGAAAGAAATGGTCCGCTACTTTCAGCCTATTATTCTAGCTGCTAAAAACTGGATCTTAAAACCATTAGCTGAGGGCTTTAGAACTCAGAAACCCGACATCAGCAAAATCATAAATCAATCAAATCAAAATCGACTCAGACTATTGTCTCAAATTCCTTCAGAAGCTTCAATATTCAAAACTAATGTGAGCAACAGGTTGGCTGATGTATATGATGATATTCTCAACAATACTACTGATGAACAAAACCATATAGTAGATCCTTCCTTGAATTAGATTCAAATCCACTGTCGCTCAGTCGCTCAGGGTCGTATCCGCACAACGCACGCTTTCGTTAAGAATAATCAATAATAATCAAAGAAAACAACTAGCTTGAATCACCAAATTTTAGGGGTGGGTCTTAATCAATCTGTGCGTTGTGCGGATACGACCCTGATAAACTGATAAACAATTAAAACAACTTCCAGATCTTAAAGTCCTTAGTCAAGTTTTGAATATTGTCCAATATAGATTTGACGTTCTCAGCATCATCTTGTCCAAAGATTGAATTGACTCGATTTGCAAGATTGGTCACTGCTTCAGCGGACTCTGCATTCACGCGAATCAAGCTGTCCAAGCGCACCGGTTCCAGAACTACAAACCTTGGAATTGAACAATCAAAACGACGTTGATAACTATCATCAATCTGAATTGTGGTGATGTCTACATACTGCTCGCCAATTAAACCAGAAGGAACTATCGTTACTTGATTGAGTGGTCCAATTGGTACTCGAGGAATTGTAACAACAACGTCTACTTTGACAAAATCACCAGCAGTAATTTCTGATTGTAAATTACTCGCTTGACCTAAAGTAATCTCCAGCTGGGCTTTGTTAATTTCTTCACGTGCCAAAACCAAGTCTTCTATCCTGCCAGTAGCAAGAGCCTTGTCTGCCTTAGCAAGATGACGTTTCCCAAGGTCAATAAGAGCTTGAGCCGGGAATGGATCTTGATCAATGTTGTCTTCAACTGCGTGAATCCCTTCAACTACTCCAATCTTAAGACCGTTCCATCTAAGGGCTGCGCCTTCTTCAAGTCCATTGACATTGTGGAAATAAAAGCTAAAACGCTCGTAATGATGCATCTTATGACCCTTGAGCCAAAAAACAAACACAAAAAGGGCCACTAAGCCAACTATTGTTATAGCTCCTATTTTGCCTAAATCATCACTGTTTATTTTATGCATGTTAAAATTGACTAGGTACCTAGCCATTATACCCGCTCGTTTTCCATAGATTACGATGCAAGCTAATTCACTATAACATCAAAAAAATTAATGACACAACCAGATAAAACCAAACCAATCACATTAGCAATCACTGGTGCTAGTGGGGCGGCTTATGGATTTGCTTTGCTTAAATTCTTTCTCAATAATAATTTCAAAATAGATCTTGTTCTTTCGGATAATGCCATTAAAGTCGCAAAACATGAGCTTGGTTTGGATTTGCAACATTGTGCTTTAGACCAGCGCAAACAAATGCTTTTGGAGTATTGCGGCAAGGCAACTACAACAGCAAGTTCTGCTTATGCACGTCCACAACAATCTAGTTTCAGCAACACAGCTACAAGTCCGCAAATAAGTCTCTCGTCCAAAATCGAAGCAAAAAAAGTGGAACTTAAACGTAAACAAGAATTAAAAAATAGATACAAGCAAGGGTTGTCTTACAATCTCAATGAAGCCACTCCGGCTGCTCAAGCAACAATGAGTCCGGCTTATTCATCGACTCATCAGCCATCAGCCATTAACTCTCAGCTGAATTTATGGGCAGCTGACGATATCACCGCTTCAATTGCATCTGGCTCTTACAAAAGTCAAGGCATGATTATTGCACCATGTAGCATGGGCACCATTGCCAATACTGCAGCCGGCACTTCCAATAATTTAATCACCAGAGCCGCTGACGTTTGTCTCAAAGAGAGACGCAGGCTGGTTTTGGTGGCAAGAGAAACTCCGCTTAGTAGTATTCACTTGGCAAACATGCTCAAACTTAGTGAGATGGGCGCAGTTGTATTGCCTGCGGCACCAGGTTTCTATCAAAAACCTCAAACAATTGATGACATGGTTCAATTTATAGTTGGCAAAACTCTTGATGTCTTCAACATTGAAAACGATAATTTCAAGCGCTGGGATAGCGCTAGGCAGGAACCTGTCTATGCCGGGATTTAATAAAGCTGACTTTGAAGAATCTTTTGATACTGAGTTAGAAAAACTCCGTGAACGTAATTTATACAGAGAAACCAAAATTCATGATCCTGAATTAATTAATTTTAGTTCTAATGATTATTTAGGTTTGGCACAAAGGGCTCTTGAGCTCAAAGTGGATCGTCGCGGCGCTAGTGCGTCGCGCATTACCAGCGGCAGCTACCAGGCGCACAAAGAGCTTGAAGAGTTTATTGCAGACTGGAAAGGCACTGAAGCAGCACTCGTATTTAGTAGTGGCTACATGGCAAACCTCGGTACGCTTTCGGTGATACTAGGTTCCAAAGATATTGTATTTTGTGATGAATACTCCCATGCTTGTATTCTTGACGGCATTAGATTAAGCGGCGCTCACAAGTATTTTTATAAGCACAATGATATTGAGCACTTGCGTGAATTATTAGAGAAACATCGCGACAAATTTGCCAAAGCATTGATTGTGACCGAAGCAGTCTTCAGTATGGACGGTGATAAAGCACAGCTGGCGCAAATCAATCCGCTTGCCAAAAAATTTAACTGTTCTTTATATATAGATGAAGCACACGGCACTGGAGTACTTGGATCTAACGGTGCTGGCTTAGTTGAAGAGCTTAGCGAGCAAGGACTAATCAAAAAATCTGATGTATTAGTACAAATGGGCACCTTCTCCAAAGCTATTGGACTAGAGGGCGGTTATATAGCGGGCTCCAAGAGCTTGATAGAGTTTCTCAAAAACAAATCTAGAACTTTTATTTATTCAACAGCAATCTCTCCTTTACTTAGTGGCTTGATTCTGGAACACCTTACAACAGTTCGTTATCAGCCAGAACTACGTGCCAGCTTGAATGCCAAGATCCAATTATTCCAAACACATATTGCAGGACTCAAATATAGCAACGAAAATACAGCGATCTTTGCAATCCACATGCCCAGCGTTGAAGCGGCTTTAAGCGCGACCGAAGAGCTGAAAAAACAAGGCTATTTGGTGATTGCCATTAGACCACCAACTGTACCAAGCCCAAGATTGAGAGTTTGTATTAATGCAAATCACGAAGACAGTGATATTGAGAAGCTCGCGGAATTATTAAAGGGAGATGGGATAAGGGAGATGGGAAACGGGCTAGTATAAATCCCCCCCCTATTCCCATTCATGTTAAAATCACTGAAATGTCTAAAAAAAATATTTACATAGATCTCGAAACAACTGGCTTAAACCCTAATACAGACAGGATTTGTCAACTCGGGGTAATTCTTACTGATGGCACTGAAATTAATAGTCTAATAAATCCAAAGATGCAAATCCCGCAAGCAACAACTGACTTGCACGGCATCACCAATGAGATGGTTAAAGATGCTCCTGGCTTTGAAGAACTCGCTGGACAATTAGTCGATCATCTTGAAGCAGCAGAAGTTTTTGTTGCTTACAACTATGCTTTTGATTTTCAGTTTTTACAAAATGAATTATTCAAAACAGTGCAGTACGAACTGAAAGAAAGTGATTTTGTGTTTCTTGATCCTTACAAGATTTTCCGTACCATGTTCCCACATAACTTAAGCAACGCTTATAAGTTTTATACTGGGCAAGAAATGCAAGGCGCACATAGTGCTATCCATGATATTCGCGCTACTAAAGTGGTACTCGAAGCGCAAGAAACTCAGTATCCGGATTTATTTGCCAAGGGTCTCAAGGAGGTTGAAAGAATCACCATTGGAGATACCAGCATTCTAGGTAAGTGGTTCAAAGCTCAAGATGATCTAATTAGTTTCAAGCAAGGTAAACATCGAGGCGAAACTGTAGCCAAAATTCATAAGGATTATCTCAAGTGGATTTATTCACTTGAAGATATTACTATGTCTGAACGAAGATTTATTGCTGCTTACATAGACTAATATACCCCAGTGGGGTATATTACGGTACTTCTAATTGAGATTAATTTGAAATCTAGGGCGGGAATATAGGCCTCAAGATGGATTTAAAAGAAAAAGACATAATTGAACCCACAAGTTCTGTTTTTGATTATCTATTAGAATCACTTAAAGAAATTAGCCCTTGGGCAATATCAAAATTGTGCCAACCAATATTGGCAAAGATCTAATAGCCGGTGTTGTTATTGCTGTTATTTCATTACCTGCAGCAATCGCTTTTGGTGTTGGTTCTGGCTTAGGAGCTATTGCTGGAATTTGGGCTGCAATTATTGGTGGCATTTTTGGTGGAGTATTTGGTGGATCCAAAATTGGCATCAGTGGTCCTACTGGTCCAACGATGATTCAACTCTCTGCAATTATGGTTGGTTACAAACTTGTTGATGGATCTCCTGATCTCAATGTTGCTTTTACGATCCTGTTTTTTAGTGGTGTCATCCTCATGATACTTAGTGTACTTAGAGTCTCACAATTAATTTATTTCACACCTTACTCTGTTGTAGCTGGCTTTATGTGCGGGATTGGAGTCATCGTAACACTCTTGCAAATAAATCCATTTTTTGGTATTGCATCTGCTGGCTCAATCAAAAATGCAGTAATTGCAATTCCACATGTAATCGAAAACTACAATCTTGACGCGCTCAAAATCGCGCTACCTTGTCTTGCTATTTTACTGTTATGGCCACTTGTACAGAAAAGGGTTAAATTATTTGAAAAAATACCTCCATCATTATTAGCGCTAATTGCAGGCTTGGCGATCGAAGAGATTTGGCATCTTCAAGTAGCAGTAGTTGGACACATACCAACAGGAGTACCACAACTTCACATACCTGAGTTTAGTCAATTCTTTGAATTCTTTTGGCCAGCTCTTTCTATTGCCGGGCTGGTCATTGTTGACTCATTATTAACCTGCATTATTGCAGACAATATTACTGGAGAGAAGCACAGTAGTAACAGGGAAACCTTTGGTCAAGGGCTTTCCAACCTGGTATCTTCTTTAGTGGGAGGTTTACCAACAGCAACTTCAACGGTAGGAACCGTGACCAATTATCAAAGCGGTGGCAGAACCCCACTTGCTGCAGTAGTGCAAAGTCTGATCTTACTAGCACTAGTACTTGGTTTAGGGCCTCTTGTTGAACATATCCCAATGGCTTGCCTTGCTGCAATCCTTTTTAAAGTGGGTTTGAATATTTTGGATTACAATATCCTCTCTATTTTTCACCGCTTACCATTTACCGACATGCTTGTTTTTAGTGTTGTACTAGTGGTTACCTTAGTTGAGGATTTATTGGTAGCAATGGCAGTTGGATTAATTTTTGCATTTTTTAGATTCATCCAAGAGATCAGTCACACCTATAAACACAATGCTCACTTACTGACTGAACTCAAACACAAAAAAACTATTGCTATAACCGATAATAAAATCAATGTCTTGAAACCTAATGGTCCACTGTTTTTCGGCTCAGTTGAACCCCTCAATGAAGTATACAGAGAAGCCAAAGCGCATGATGTGCTGATTATAGATCTAGATATGGTTTCATTTATTGATCTTTCTGGAGCTTATGCTATTAAAGATCTGGCTTCATGGGCTGAAAGACAAGGACGTAGAGTTGTTATAAGTGGCGGGCAGCCCAAGATTGTTAATATCCTAGAAAGAGTCAATGTCATTGATGAAAAAAGAAAACGAGAATACTTTCCAAAACTCGAAGATGCTATTTCTTATTCACAAGTAGCTAAAATCATGAACATCATTGATCATGAAGTTGAAACGACTATGGTATTAAGGTCGCAGTAACCATCCAGAGCTCAGTCCTTATCTGTCACGTGCTCTGCACGGACAGAACCCTTATTCATGGACCCGACTAGAAAACTACGTTTTCAGCGTGTCCTTAAAGATTTATAAGCTCCATTTATCAAAAACTCTAATCCTCAGACCTTATATAGGGGACGGACTTCGGATACCCTGAATGATAAAACACAAGGAGCAAGGGTAAATACCTATGGCAGAAGCGAATACTATTGAATCAAGGTTCATTTTTAAACAAACTGGAGCTGTAGCTCTTAATTACATCTCTGACGGGGAAGGGCAAAAGCTCGGATTCTCTAAGACAGATGAGGGTAATAATATAATTTTTACTAAAGACCTAGAAGGTATTGATGTTGCAATTGAACACTATCCGGACGGCACCAAGGTATTCCATATGGAAAAAGATAGCAAGGGCTTACCAGCCATGCATGAATTCAAGCCAGATGGTACTGAGTATATTTATCTATTTGACGCTGCTAAGCGTCTTGAAAAAATGGTTGAGATGAAAACCAATGGTGATAAGGTCACCACCTGGTTCTCAATCAAAGGCGAAAGTATCACTCAAGAACAAAGACAACAAGGCGGTATCTTGTTTTCAATGAGCGGCAACGGTCAAAAAGCAATGATTTGGTTACGCGTTGATGGATCTATAGAAAGCAATGGTTATCCTATGTTGATAGCTCATATCAAGATTGTGTTTTCGAAGTTTCTTGACGGTTTAGAAGCATAAATTGATACAAAGCAAAGCTTTGTATGGTTGCGTCCTAGCAAAGCTAGGACTGTTTGCGTTCGCCTTTCAGGCTCACTGGTTGCAGACGTTTCACGTCCTGCCTCTAGCATTAAAGAGCTTACTTTAAAGCATAAACGACAAAGAGCAGCGCGCGCAACCAGGCACGCAGTGCCGCAACCAGAGAGCCTGAAAGGCGAACGCAACCCAATTCTAGCAAACCAGGTTAAGAACCCGTTAACAAATTTCCCGTCAAACCCCTCTCACCACTGCTTTATATATAGCATGAGAGAAGTAAACACCAGAGTTTTAGTTAAAGAGAAAATCGAATCTAAATTCATTTTCAGTAAAGAGATTACCAATATCAGCAGCATCACTGACGCTGAGGGTGAGAAGCTAGCCTTCTCAAGGACTGAAGAAGGTAACCAAATTATTTTTACCCATGATACAGAAGGAGTCGAAGTGGCAGTCGAACATACCATGAACGGCGGCAAAGTTTTTCATCTATCCGAGGATTCCAAGGGGCTTCCTGCGATGCATGAATTCAGACACGACGGCTCTGAGATCATGTACTTATTAGACGCAAACAAAAAACTAGAAAAAAGCGTAGAATCCACTCTAGCAGGCGACAAAATTGCTACTTGGTACTACGACAACGGTGATGTTTTGATGCAAGAAGAAAGACAAACAGGTGGGACCTTGTTTAGATATATCAAAGACAATAACCAAGAAGCATTGATCTGGCTCAAAATTGACGGCAGCGCTGACGCTCATGGTGACAAAGAATTAATTGAAAGAATTCAACTTATATTTCGAGCTCAATTAGATGGTGTAATTTTTTAATTTCATAACCTGGTCTTAATACTAATTCTTTAAAGTATAGACAGAGAAATTAGCTAAATGGCAAGTCTAGGAAAAGTATTTCAAGGAATTAAAGGGGCCCGTGGTGGCTCGGCATCAAGTGGTGACAAAAAAACCACTGGCAGAGCTATAGCGTCCGTTAGCGGTTCTAGCGAAGACAAAAAACTGATTCGACAGACGGAACAACTGAAGTCACAGACACAGAAGCTGGTCAAACTAGTAAAACTAACACTAGGCAAAATCCAGCTACAATCTCTAATGAATTTCAAGACAATGCAGCAGTTGCCAAACTTTTGGACCCTAATGCACCACTTCGTGGTTTTTCAGTAGCAGGTTACGGAGCAGGTTTAGATCGAAGTCGAGCATACAAAGATCCTGTTGTGGCACAACAGAGTTTTGCCGAAGCACTAAACCCAAGTCAGTTTACTAATAGTTTGCCTGCAAGTGGCAGAATGGGACAAGCACCAATCAACTCTCAACAAGGTGCAAACAATGCTTGGGGTTCAGTTGGTGGTTCTGCACAAGATTGGGTGACTAATAGCTATAACTGGCTGACTGGTAACAACAATACAGGAAACTCATCAAATGGTAGTGTAGGTAGTGGGCATTATCACGCACCCAATGCCCCTGCTACAACCAAAGTTGGCTTCAATAATCTTAGTGAAAAGCAAGCACATGCGCTACAACACTATGCTTTAGACAATCAACTTACATATAGTTATAACAATGGAATGCATACTGTAGAAATCAAAGGCAAAACGGCAAGTGAAGAAGCGAGATACACAAAAGGAATGGCAGAGGTAATTGCAAATCCTCCTAATCATAATGATGGCACTCCTGCTAAAGCTAACGAACCAGAAAAAACCGAAGATAAAAAACCAGGATTGGCAGATTGGGCTCTCGCTGCAGCGAAAGTTGTTGCTCCAAAACTTACAGCTATCGGCGAAGCAACTGTTGACGCACTCAATAAAAAGACTGAGGACCAAAAGCCTGAAGCCACTATTAATGTCACTAACGCTGCTATGTCCGAGAAGAATGGCCAAAAAGAAAGTGAATCACCAAACTATAGATTAGCCCTACCTGGTCAAGTTGGTAGCGATGAATTTAATCTTGATAAACAATTTGGTAATCAGATAGACTCTGAATATCCTTCAAGCCCAGGACCAGAATTACTAACAAGCAAGCAAGAACCAGAAATTCAAGCTATGGCACTTGCTACGCCTTCAGAAACAACACAAAATGATACAGCAGCTCAGCAGACGCCTAATGAACAAGCTGCTACCAAAGAAGAAACCGTCACGCCAAAACCTACAGAACCTGAAATCAAAAAAGAAGAAAACACTGCAGCAGAAAATGACAGCTAGTCTTTAATCAATTTAACGATATCAGCAAGAACACCATTAATAAACTTGATACCCTCATCAGTTGAGTATTTATTTGCGATTTTGATTATCTCTGAAACAACGACAGTGTGAGGGATTGAAGAGCTGAGCATTTCAGCTGCTCCAAGCTCAATGAGTTTGCGTTCTGTTTTTTGAATACGATCGAATTTCCAAGATTGAGAAACTTCTTTGATAAGATTTTCAACCTCTTCTTTATTATTGATATATTTTAAAATCAACTCAAGTGTAAATTCTTTAGTGGACTCGTCATTGTAATGCCAATACAGCTCAGGCACTTGCAGGCTTTCACGCATCAAAGAGATACCTTGATAACACTTATCCAAGTGCTCAATAAATTCTTCAGTTTGTGGAACTTCAACTGAACGACTAGCTTGATTCAAACCTTCATTAGCTTCATGATCGATCTGATGCTCCATAAGAGCTCTTTCTGCCTTAATAAAATATGATTCCGCAGATTTGATATTTTCTTTGGCATGGTCTGCAAGCGTACGAATAGCAGACAAACAAATGGCGTGTAAATCCATTTTGGATAATTTGTCTGTGTTTACGTTTTCAGATTTCTGCGGTAGTTGGAACAATGCCAGAAATGCTAACTCTCGAGCCGCGCTGCGTTTTTCCATTCATCCAATTCTAACAAAAGCGTCTTTCATAATCTGCCAAGCCAAGCTAAAGCGTCTAGTCTTAATCAAATCTCCCTTTTCCCTTGTCCCATCCCATCTCCCCTATTTCTGCTATAGTTAATGAGAACTATTCTCAATTAGCTATGCAATTAGACCAAGCAAAATCAGGACAGAGCCTTCATATTCATGAGATCCCCAGCCAGCTCAAGGCTAATTTGATACGACTTGGAATTTGTGAAGGTGATAAAGTCTTCTGTTCTAGCAAAATCCCTGGTGGTCCGGTGGTCTTGCAAAAAGATCTGCAAGAAATTGCTATCGGCAATAGCTACGCCAAACTCATCAAGGTAGAACAATGCAAGAGCTAAAAACCAAAACTATTAATATCGCCTTGGTTGGCAACCCTAATGTCGGCAAGTCAGTAATCTTTAATTACCTAACAGGCATCTACGTTGATGTCAGTAATTACCCTGGAACCACGATTGAAATCACTAGTGCCAAAATCAATGCCACTGAAGAAGAGATTAATAAGTATCAACTTGAAGATTTTGAGATCAAACTAGTTGATAGCCCTGGTGTTTATGGCATCTCATCACAAAATGATGAAGAAACTGCGACTCTCACTTGTGTTGAGCAAGCAAATATCATCGTCAATGTTGTATCAAGCATCAGCTTGAGTAGAGATTTGTTTTTAACCAAGCAACTTGCCGATATGGGCAAACCGATGATCTTGGTTATTAACCAATGTGACGAAGCGAGAATTCGCAAAGTAGCAATTGACACAAAAGCACTCACCGAAGGACTTGGCTTAGATATTATAGAAGCAGTTGCAATCAAAGAAGAAGGGCTCGATAGCCTTAAAGCCAGTATCTTAAACTCAATCCACTACAGCAATAGCAAGATAGCGCAAGTCAAAACAGGCACGCTCTCAATTGCAGTGGAAAAAGAGATTGCTAGCTACTTAGATGATTGCCTAACTCGCTCTGAAGCCTTACTCAAAGCAGAAAACTCAAGTAACGAGAAACGAGAAACAATCTACAAAATCAGACGACAAGAAGTTGATGAACTAGTCAGCAAAGTCGTTAGTCAAAAACAATTCTCCAAACGTACTCTCGTTGGGCACTTATTACTGAATCCAATAATTGGATCAATCACTGCAGCACTGGTACTCTATCTATTTTTATTTCAGTTCCTTGGTGTTTTCATTGCTGGTACCGTAGTAGATTTCCTTGAAAACTCTGTACTCAACACCTATTACACTCCTGTGATAGAGAGGCTCGTGAGTCAAGTCTTCCCTGTCATTAAAGACAGCAACGATAACCTAATTCTAGAACAACCACTTGCCGCAATTGGCACTATGCTTGCTGGCGACTATGGTTTACTTACTCTTACTCCTACATACCTATACGCTTTATTGATGCCGCTAGTACTTGGTTTTTACTTTGGACTTGCAGTACTTGAGGATAGTGGCTATCTTCCAAGGCTTGCTGTTTTAGTTGATGGTGTTTTGAGTAAACTAGGTATGAACGGCAGAGCGATCATCCCACTTATACTAGGAGGAGGCTGCGTAACCATGGCAACAGTAACTACTAGATTATTAAGTAGCAAAAAAGAAAAAATCATCACCATGGCTTTACTTGGCTTGACGATTCCATGCTCAGCTCAGCTTGGTGTCATTCAAGGACTCCTGAGCAATATTGGAGGGCCAAAGCCATGGTTAGTCTGGGCTGGTACTTTGTTTATAGTTTTTGTCTTAACTGGAATGCTCTTAAACAAGCTGATACCAGGTGATTGCGGTCATTTTATTACTGACATTCCACCTCTACGTATCCCCCGCATCAACAATATCCTACAGAAAACTATCATTAGATCCAAGGTCTTCCTTGCTGAAGCTACGCCTGCTTTTTTTATTGCTGCAGCCGTAGTTGGTTCACTGCAAGTAACTGGCTTGCTCAAACTAGTAATTAAATACAGCGAGCCCATGATCACAGAAGTCTTGCTGCTACCTAAAGAAGTCGCTATTAGCTTTATTTTAGGGATGGTAAGAAGAGATTTTGGCGCATTTGGTTTGATGGATATTTCAATGACAGATTCTCAACTTGTAACAGCTTGCGTTGTGCTGACTTTGTTTGTGCCTTGTATTGCCACTGTGGCAATCATGATCAAAGAACAAAATTTTAAAATAGCGATGGCCATTTGGCTAAGTTCTTGGTTCCTTGCATTTGGTTTCGGTGCATTACTTGCAAGGCTACCTTTGCTGTAAATCATCCTAAAACAGCAGAATCGACTATCAACTATAGGTCAGAAGGACCAAAACACCTTATTTTTCAACAAATTGGGCCATCTAATTTCACATAAATACGCCAAAAGCCTAAGTTCAAAAAAGGCTAATTTTGCGGATAATGACAATGAGCCAGCAAAACTCAAAGGAATATTTATGTCGTTCAGCACACTCAAACTTTCATCATCATCAATGAGCAGCATTCAAACTGCTATCGATGCAATCGCACACAATATTTCTAACGTTAATACTACAGCTTTTAAAGAAAACAAACCTCAATTCACAAATGTTGTAAGCAAGCTTGGTTCTGCAGCAGGACATAGTTATTCTGGAACTGCAATTGCTTCAATCAACGCTGACTTTAGCCAAGGCAATCTAAAACAATCCAATTTAGTTACTGACCTTGCAATAAACGGCAAAGGATTTTTTACACTACAAAGTACAACTGGTGACGTGGTTTATACCAGAGCCGGTCATTTTAGTTTTGATGGTGAAAACTCATTGGTAGATGCCAATGGTAATTACGTTCTGTCAACAGGAGGATCAAGAATCGTTGCACCTATAGCAACAGACACTCTTGAGATCACCTCCGCAGGAGAAGTTAGGATTCTTCTGGAAGGTGATACCGTACCTCAAATCTTGACACAAATTCAACTTGCAAGTTTTGTAAATCCACAAGGCTTGGAAGCAATTGGCAACAGCCAATATCGTGAAACTGTTAATTCAGGCTCACCACAATTCTCAGCTGCAGAAGAATCAGGCACAGGCACAGCAGGTAGCCAAATGATTTCTGGAGCACTTGAATCATCGAACGCTGACTTAAGTACCAATATGGTTGATCTGATTGCATACCAAAGATCTTATCAATCGATATCGCGTGCTACTCAAACCGCTAATGACATAATCGAAACAACATTAGCATTGGGTAGATAAAACTGACGCTCACGTGGAGCTAAAACACAACGGGAACCAAAGCAAAGGAGAAGAAAATGCCAATCCCATCACTATTTACAGGAGCAGGTGCACTTAGCACTCAGCAAAACGCCATATCGGTTATTGCTAACAATATCGCCAACGTCAACACGACTGGTTTTAAAGGCTCAAGCGTACACTTTTCAGAGGCGATTAGTAGTAGCAAAAGCACATCTTCAGCACCATCACTAACCAAAGGTGGTCAAAATCCTTCGCAAATTGGTACTGGATTACAATTGAGTGATATCAATACCATCTTTTCTCAAGGTTCGCTAAAGCAAACTGGTAACGTTACCGACTTAGCTATTTCAGGAAATGGTTTCTTTGTAATTTCTGGTTCAACACCAGATGGTAGCTCAGAAATTATTAATCCGGAGTACTCTAGAGACGGTCACTTCTTACTAGACGCTGACGGGAACATCGTTACAGCAGATGGTGCCAAAGTTATGGCAGCAACTCTTTACGACCACGCAACTGGCAAAGTCAAATCTATTAGCGGTTATAGTGCAATCACTTACTACACGGATCAAACAATTGGTCCAGCTGGTAGCCCTTCGATGTATCCCAATGATGCTGGAACTTCACCCAACTTGGCTGTACCAACACCAGTAATTACTAATGTAATTGGTGCAACACCAGTCTTTGATGCAGGTGTAATCTCAGAGATCAGTGTTCGTGGTGGACTAGTGGATGCAACAACAGGTGTAACCACAGCAACTCCAGGAGATTTAACTATTTCAAGAAGAGACGACAATAAACTATTGTTCACTTTTGATGATGCCAACGGTGGTACTTCTACTGATTTATTCTCTGCAGCAATTGATACTAATGCATCAATTCTTGATGGTGTCCTTTCTTTTGAAATGACTAATTCAGCTGGTGCACAAATTCAAATGAGGATTAGATTGGAACCAGGAGTTGATTCACTTGAAGATGCTTTTGCAACAATTGAATATGATTCAACTTCACAAACCAGTGACACAATGGTTTTTGAAGGAACTTCAACCAATGGTGGTCCAAATGCTCAAACTGGGTCTGATATTACTGTTGGTAATGATGACTTTGCATACATGAAAGTTGCAGATATCACGGATCTTTATTCATCAATCAAAATTCCTAACTTCTTGTATGATCAAGACTCAAGCTTGGAAAGAGAAACTAATAGTTTTACTATCAGTTCAAATGGAACAGTGGCAATCATTGGTCCAACTTCTGAAGAGTTAAAGATTGGAAGAATATTAATCAGCAACTTTATTAACCCTGATGGTCTAACCAGTACAGGAGCTAATAGATTTGCCCAGACTTCAAACTCTGGTTTAGCTGCAGTTTCAGTGATAGATGGTCCATTCAATAGAAATGCACGATCTATCAATGCAACACAGTTGGTGTCAGGTGCGCTTGAAGCATCCAACGTCAATATCGCAGATGAGTTTGCGCAACTAATTGCCTTCCAAAGAGGTTTGCAGTTTAACGCAACAACAATTCAAAGGTCAGATGAAATACTCCAGACCCTAATTAACCTAGGATAAGCTTGAAACATTAAAACGGATTCTTGTGGAAGGAAAAAATTGAGCTTATTCTCGTGGGAGAAAAGAGATGGGAGTAAAAACCCATCTCTTTTCTTTTGTGTGTGGACTCATCCCAGAAGACCCTATGCATTGATTTTTAGTAAATCAGCTTTGTACTTTGGCAACAACTCTATTTTAAATCTCGTATCTGCTGCAGATCCTTATCCCCTCTACCAGAGAGGTTTAAAACAATAACATCATCGGCTTTTGTCTTGAGTTTTTCTAGATATGCCAGAGCGTGTGAGCTTTCAAGTGCTGGGATAATCCCTTCAAGCTTGCAAAGTAATCTAAAAGCAGCAAGCGCTTCTTTATCAGTGATAGCCTGGTATTCAACTAACTTAGCATCATGAAGGAAACTATGTTCTGGACCAATACCTGGATAATCCAAGCCAGCAGAAATACTATGCGCTTCTTGTATTTGCCCATATTCATCTTGCAAAAGATAGCTCTTAGCACCGTGCAATACTCCTGGTTTGCCTTTGGAAATAGACGCAGCGTGCTTGCCTGCAAGCCCTTCTCCAGCGGCTTCTATGGCGATTAATTTAGTTTGTCCTGATTTGGCTTCTTCTAAATAGGGGTAGAAAATACCCATGGCGTTGCTACCGCCACCAACACAAGCCAAAATGTAATCAGGACAACACAAGTTCTGAACATCAGAAGCCGCGCCGTAAATCTCGCGCAACTGCTCCTTGGTTTCTTCACCAATAATCTTCTGAAAATCTCTCACAATAGTCGGATAAGGATGCGGACCAACTGTACTCCCAATAATATAATGCGTAGAAATGACATTGGTAACCCAATATCTAATAGCTTCAGAAGTTGCATCTTTAAGAGTCCTAGAACCAGATTCAACGGGAATAACTTCAGCACCCAATAATTCCATTCGATAAACATTAGGTGCTTGTCTTTTGATGTCTTCAGCCCCCATAAAAACCTTGCAGTCTAAATCAAATAGTGCACAAGCCGTAGCTGTAGCAACTCCATGTTGTCCTGCCCCTGTTTCAGCGACAATAAGTTTTTTACCAAGACGCTTAGCAAGCAAGGCTTGTCCAATAGCATTATTGATTTTATGAGCGCCAGTATGATTGAGATCTTCACGCTTGAGATAAATCTTGCCGCCACCATAATGCTTGCTCAGTGATTCAGCGTAATAAAGCGGAGAAGGTCTACCGACATAATTCTTCAAGTAGTAGCTTAATTGATCTTGAAAATCCTTATCTTCGATTGCTTCAAGGTAGCAAGCCTCAAGCTCAGCCAAAGCAGGCATCAGGGTTTCTGGCACAAATTGTCCGCCATATTCTCCGAAGTATTTTGCTAACTTTAATGTCGTCATTGCAAGGAGGGTGGGACCCGACGTGGCAAACTAATGCAGAAATTTAAAATCGACTAGATTGCTCCGCCCTTAGGGCTCACTATGACAATGATAACACTAACTAATCGATAATATATAGTTAACTAGCCCCTTCACCCCAAATCCCGTAGCACCCTTGTAAGCCCAAAGTCCATCATTCTCTAAGAAACCAACTCCAGCAATATCAAGGTGCAGCCAATCGATACCTTCTCCAACAAACTCCTTCAAGAAGATTCCAGCACAAAGCGCATCTGGCCTGGTGTTGCAATGCTTGATATCAGCGATCTCAGATTTAAGTGAATCTTTGTAATATTCGTATAAAGGCATTAACCACAATTGCTCACCTTCTTTAGCGAAAGACTTTTCAACTTCTTTAAAAAATTCTGCGTCACCCATTGCACCTGCTGCTGCTTCACCAAGAGTTGCAACTATTGATCCAGTCAAAGTTGCAAGATCAATAATCTTGTTTGGTTTAAGACTACTGGCATAGCTCAATGCGTCAGCCAAAACCAATCTACCTTCTGCATCTGTATCCACAACCTGAATAGTTTTGCCGTTCATTGCTTTAAGAACGTCACCAGGCTTGTAACTGCTAGCACCAAAAGCATTTTCTGCAAGTGCCATCACGCCAGTAACCTTGACATTGGAACCAACTTTATTCGCGAGTTTAATCAGTGTCTTGATTACAGACAAGACTGTTGCAGAACCAGCCATATCTGATTTCATATCAAGCATATACTGCGTAGGTTTGAGGCAAAGTCCACCAGTATCGTAGGTAATTCCTTTACCAACTATTACAATATGTTCTTGTTTCTTGGATTTGCTTACCTTGGTACCAGTAAATTCAAGACTAATCATACGTGGATGATAATCAGCGCTTGAATTGGCTATTGATTCAGCACCAACAGCAAGTAAAGCACCCATACCCATTTTTTGAGCTTGGGTTGCGTCAATCACCTTGCATTTGACTTGCTTAGAGCTTGCAGCAAGCTCTTCAGCGAATTTTTGCATTTGTCCAGGATGAATAGTATCAGCATTCGATGAAACTATATCCCTACAGAATTTAACTCCAGAGATGATATCATCACGAAGTTTTGAATTAAAACCATCTGGTTTCTTTTGTTTAAAAGCAAGTCTTTTAACTTGTACATGACGATCAGCAGCTGATGTTTTGTATTTATCAAAGAGAAAACTCTTTAACGCAATCATTTCATAGAGTACTTCTGCTTCTCTTGCATCCAAATTGTTTACATCTATCTCAACTTCTGTTTCTGAAACAGATTTCCAGTCAATATCAGATACTCTTTTGCGAATTTTGGCTAAGCTAAGCTCTGACTTTGGTCCAAGATAGAGCTTGATCTTGCGGTCTTCTGGAGAATAGATAGCGTTTGAAACCTTACGCTCATTTAAACCAGGATCTTCATCAAAGCCTGGAGGATTTTTTATAACTACTTCTAAACTGAGCTTGGACATATAAGTATTATAACCTCTTACAAGAGACTGTTCCAAAATTGTCAAATGCAAGGCTTGCGAAGTGCTGACAAGGCTGAGTTGACTGAACCGTCAATGATGACTTGTTAGCTTGAGCGTAACGCAGCAGTTGGCGATTTTGGGGCTGTCTCAAGTCCCATTCGTGATAGCAATGCATCCTCACTTGGCTCACGTCCCATAAAGTCCTTGAATAAATCCATTGGCGGCTCGGCATCGCCACGCTCAAGTATTTTCTCTTTGTATTCCTGTCCTAATTTAGGATTGAGCACACCCTCTTTTTGGAAACGAGAAAATGCATCAGCCTCAAGCACTTCAGCCCACTTATAGCTGTAATAACCAGCTGAATAACCACCAGCAAAGATATGAGAGAACGAACATGGAAAATTAGTTCCTTCCCAAACAGAAAAAACACCATTCTGGGCAACTATCTCTTTAAAAATATCATTCGGGCTGCGGCTATCCTCTGCTGATTCACGCATATGAATAGCAAAATCAAATAACGAAAACTCCAATTGTCTTATACAAGCGAGCCCTTCATTGAAAGTTCTGGCAGCAAGCATTTTGCCTAATAGTTCGTCAGGAATAACCTCTCCAGTTTGATAATGCTTTGCAAATGTAAGCAGAGATTCTTTTTCCCAAGAAAAGTTTTCATTGAGTTGCGAAGGTAGTTCAACAAAATCCCACTCAACATTGGTACCTGAAAGTGGTTCCAATTCTACTTTCGAGAACAGATGATGAAGAGCATGACCAAACTCATGGAAAAGAGTTACTACTTCTATATGAGTTAGCAAGCTTGGGTGAGTATCAGTTGGTTTAGTCAAGTTACATACCAATGTACACTGTGGCAAAATTTTGGTTCCGTCACTCTCAATGCATGCACCGACCAAAGGCATTACCCATGCGCCTTGACGCTTGATATCACGAGGATAAAGATCCATATAAAAAGTCCCAACGATAGAGCCGTCTTTGTTTTGAACCTGGTAGACCTCAACATCTTCATGCCAAGTAGATACTGTATTAATCCTCTCCAACTTAATTGAATAAATAGTTTCAGCAATCTCAAACATGCCCTTAATCGTATTTCTCAATTCAAAATATGGCTTAGTTAAATTAGTGTCAAAATCATACTTGGCTTTGCGAAGCTTCTCTGAAAGATAGTCTCTGTCCCAAGGATAAACATCATTTAGATTATTCTCTGTATTTTGATAGCCTATTTGTTTTTGAAATTCAATCAGCGCTTGATATTCTTTTTGCGCCAATGGCTTAGCTTTAATCCCGAGTCTTTGAAGAAACTCTTTTACTTTCTCTGGGCTTGGTGCCATTTTAGTTTGCAAACTAAGCTCTGCATAATTCTTATAGCCAAGCAAATTAGTTTTACGAAGCTTGGCAGCATAAATGGCATTGATCAAAGGTTCATTATTTAATGAGCCAGCCTTATCTCCTCCACTCAGACCGCGGCTAGCTGAATCAGTTGCCTTGGCGAGGTATTGTATATAGAGCTGCTTACGCAAATTACCGTTATCAGCAAACTTCATAAAAGGTCCATACGAAGGATAATCCAGGTTGAAAAGCCAAGCTCCAACAGGGATTGAAGCTGCATGCTCGCGCATCTCATCAGCCTTACGTTTTGCTCCGTCAATAATATCCTCAGGCAAACCTGCTAAATCAGATTTGTCAGTAACAATCAATTCAAACTTGGAGTCAGTAACGTTGTCAGAAAACTTTTGTGAAAGGTCTGAGAGTTTGAGGTTAAGAGTTTTAAATTCTTCTTTTTCTTTGCCTTCAAGCTCGGCTCCAGAAAGCTTGAAATCTAATATAGTATTTTCAAGATGACGCTTCTTCTCACCAGTCAATGACTTGGCTTCAGTTGTCTGTGAGTAATCCTTGATAAGTTTGTAGACACGCGGGTCAAGCGAATAGTTATTATAAAACTCAACAACAAGTGGACGAGCTTCATTAGCGGCATCACGAATATCATCCTTGCCCATAAGACTCAAAAGATTCTCCACTGGTGTCCAAACATTGCCGATATGGTTTTCCATTTCAACTAAAGCATGAATAGTATTGGCAAAATTGTATTCAGAAACTGGCAATTCCAGTATTGCTTCAAGCTGGGCTTGAGATTTATCAATTGCTACTTTAATTGCAGGGACTATATCTTTGGCTTGAATTTCAGCATAAGGCGCAAATTCACCATAATCTAATAAAGGGTTGGTCATTGAAATATTATAGGTCATTTAGCTGCAGGTGGCTATATCTAGCCCTTGAACTTAGTATGACTCTGCTTCAGCAGGAAAATCCCCAGCTTTGACATCTTCAATATATTTCTTAAATGAACTCAGCATATCTTTATACTGATTAGAATAACGGCGCAAGAATTTGGGATTCATTAAATTATAACGCCCAAGCATATCATCAGAAACCAATACCTGACCTGAGCAACCCGCACCAGCACCAATACCTATAGTTGGAATCTTGATAGCTTGGGTTATTTCAGCAGCGATCTCACTTGGTACCATTTCTAAAACTATAGCCATAACTCCATGCTCTTCAAGCTTGTGAGCATCTTCTAATAATTTCTCTCTATCTTTAACCAAGGCAGGTTTATCAAAACTTTGTGGAGTATAACCAAGATGACCCATCACTTCAATTCTTTCTTCACGTAACTTGCGAATCAAACGCAATGTATCTTTTTCAGCATTTTCGATTTTAACGATGTTGGCACCAGCAATAATAATTTGCTCTGCGGCTTTCATTGCTTCAATTATTTTTTTATTGACTGCCTGTAACGGCATATCAGTAATAATTTTGGCTTGCGGCGCTCCTCGCCTCACAGCACGAGTGGTAATCAGCATCTCACCAAGACTCACAGTCTGTGTATTAGGGTAACCAAGCCCAACCATTGCAAGCGAATCACCGACAAGAATATAATCAATACCAGCCTCAGCAAGGGCTCTTGCTGTGTTGAAGTCATAAGCTGTTAGCATGGTGATTTTGGACATTAATTTATTCCTAATAGCTTAGTTAATTTTGCACTCGCATTCTTGGCAGCAAGCAAAACACCTTCGTGTCCAAGATCCTCTGTCTTGCCGTAAACATTAGTGATTACACTTATTGCAGTAATCTTGAGCTGATTTGCAATCGCAACTTCAAGCTCAGGAGCTGTCGACATACCAACAGCATCAGCACCAAGCTTACGAAACAAAGCAACCTCAGCATCTGATTCGTAGTTTGGGCCATGAACGGCAACGTAATTACCATGATGCTCAGTAGCTAGTTTATCAGTATCAAACTTAATCACTTGCTGAGTCAAAGCCTCTAAGTTACCGCGCTTCTTACCTGGTCGAATAAAATCCAGATAGCCTGTAATCTGCATCAAGTCACCAACCTGATAACTAGAATTAATTCCACCAGCTGAATTAGTGACAATCAATTCTTTAATTCCATTATCAACAATAAACTGAGTGGGAAAACAAGCTTGCTGCCAAGTAAAACCTTCATAAAGATGCGCGCGTCCTCTTAAAACCCAAAGCTCTTCATAAATATCAAGAACTCCTTTGTGACCTTTGACTTTGCCAAGCGGCCAGCCAGGAATGTCAGCATAAGAAATTGAGGCAATCGGTTCTTTGCCTTCATAAACAGAAACTCCTGAACCAAGGATAATGGCTTTTTCACAAGCTGATTTTTTAATAGCTTCAAGTGACATCAATTAAACAATTGTACACTAAAATAATCTTGTTTGAGTTTAGTTCTAGTTGTAATTGAATCTTCCTGTTTGTACCTTGAAGCTAATTTCAAAACGAATTTCCCGAAAAATGGCTTCGGCTCAGTTAAATACAAGACTCAGGCACATTTTTTGAAAGTCAATTCTACCACGCAACGCAGAATTGACTTTCAAGCTATATAACGCCTCCAGGCATTTTTCGGATAAATTGTTTTGTAATTAGCTTCTTGAGATTCAGGTAAAGAAATTGAGTTTTCAGAAAAGTCTTTCAATGAACTAAATGTTAAAGCTAAGCAAGGATTAGCCTGAAACCATTTTGTCTATTGCCTTGGCAAGCTTGATACCATAGCGCTGCCAAGTCTCCTCATTATCTAAGTTGTCATCCAACTCCAATGTCATACAGTCAATGTTATTTTCTTTGCAGTAACTACCAAGTGAACCTGGTGTTGGATAACCAATATCTCTAGTCAAAGGTAATTCAAGTCTATCAGCAAGACTTTGCGCAAATTCAAGAGACTTATCACTGCCATCATAATTCAATTGGGGCTCGTTAGCGTTAGCAACAAAATGATTTGTGTGAATAGAAACTATTTTACATAAACCATAATTAATTATACACTGTTGAATTATTTCGATTAGAGCTTTGGTCTCTATTTCACTTGCTGCATGATTACCTGGATAGTAGCCTGGGTGAGAGTGTTTTGCACTCCAATTACTTGAAGGCATATTGCGATTGAGATCTACTCCATTAGCATTGCCGCGAGTGCAATGCTCTAAACCATAACGATTAAGATCAGGAATAATATCTATTTTTTCACCTTGATAAAAATCAAAAGGCTCTGATGACTTGAGTTTCAACCCCAAGATCTCGATTAATTGACGTGCGACATAAGTAGACTGAGGTTCTTGTCCATGAGTGCCAGCTATTATTAAAATCTTATCCATTAAAAATTCGTTGCCACACTAAACGACAACTGTAAATCTGATCCACCTTGAATTCCATTAATATCTTCAATCACAGGCATACTCACACTTAAATTATAAACCCAATTATCATCCATCACCAAACGCAAACCTGGACTAAGATAGACTGTTGTGCCGCCATGATTAGGAATTACCACTCCTGATTCTTCGGGAGCTTCTTGCCATAATGTATTTGCTTCAAGAATCAAATCCCATGATAAATGCTTGCCAAGTACATGCTCAGGAAATATCTTCTCAAGAGTCCGGTGAAACCTACCATGACCACTGTGATCATCATGCTCAATATGACGGTGTTCAAACTGATCTTTGTGATCGTGATTAATCGCATAACTAATTGCAGCATTGTAATAAGCCAAGTCTCCAGTTACAGTATCCTGGGATCCTTCTGTCGATAACTTATACAAGAAGTTAGAATCTATACCAAACTTGTCAAACTGCTTACTAAAAGCAATACCAAACAAGGGGTCAAAAGAACCTGAACCTGGTTGATTGAGAGCCTCAAAACGCTCACCAGTATCTCCAACAACTTTAGTTGCCCCAGTAGGCAGCTCAATTCCTCCAATCAAAGCTGACTGAAAATTATGATTATCATAAAACTTATACTTGGACATAACCATCAAATCACCAAAGCCAATACTGTCCCCAAGCTGCTCAAGTCCATCATGCACTTCTCGAAAATCCAAACTAATAATGAAAGGCAAAGAAACACCAATGCTCCATTTATCAGTAATTCCATGATTAACTGCAAGCACAGGACTTAGAGAACCATAATTATCATCAGCATGTTCATCATTACGAATCAAAGTACTTAAATCATTAGGGGCAATTCTGCCTGAATTATGGAAACCCAAGCCGAGACTCACGCTAGTAGTACCTGGTTGCATGCCATAAGCAGGGACAGTAATAATGGGACCAGCCAAACCCGTTCCCTGAAGGGAGCTACAGCCACAAGCACCGCCGTGGGCCTGAACGGCTACAAATTGAAACAACAATACTAATACTAAAAATATTCTCACTAGAAACTATTATTCAACGCTGAATCTGTCGCTGCTGCTGCACACACTGGCGAACCGCAACAACCACAAACAGCTCCAGTCATACTAGCAAAAACAGAGCTCTTCCCAAAAATTCCAGACAAAGATTTTAGTATTTGATCAAAACCTACAAAACCAGCACTGG